>JBFYRA010000163.1:0-4919 GCA_041302485.1 Candidatus Bipolaricaulota bacterium | reverse complement strand
TGGATTCGGGAACATCGGTGGACTGGGCATACATCTCGTTCGGCACTGGCAACGCGAGGGGGAGGACGCATGACTCTCGAGGCGGCGTTCATCGGCCTGGTGGTTGCAGCCTTGTTCACGGAGATCGTCGGCGTCTACCCCGGCGGGATTATCGTTCCGGCGTACATCGCTCTGTTTGCCGACCAGCCGCTGCGGATGACGGGGACCCTCGTGGTCGCGGTTCTCGCCTGGCTCTCGTACCGCGCTGTCGCACGATACTTCATCGTGTTCGGCCGGAGGCGCTTCCTACTGCTCGTCCTGTTGGGCGGGGTGTGGGCCGTCATCGGGTACCGCCTCGTGCCGCTCGCGTGGCCGGCGTCGCTGGAACTGCGGGCGATCGGCTGGGTGATTCCCGGCCTGATCGCCAACTCGTTCGAGCGCCAGGGTGCGCCGAAGACGATCCTCGCCATGGGCATCGCGACGGCGATCACGTACTTCCTGGTGCTGTGGATCGGGACTCTGTAGGAGGTCGCGTGCGCCAGGCGCCCGTCGGGAGCCGCTTGTTGTGGGAGATGGGGTTCCTCTTCGTCCTGTCGATCGCAGCCGTTGCCCTCGTGCAGCACTTCGGAGGCGTTGGGCCCTCCTACGCAGACGAGATGGAGAAGGCGGCCGATGGCATGAGCCGCGCGCTCGCCGTGACGGTTGCGGAGCGAGGGGTCGGCGGCCCGCCGCTTGATCCCGTTCACGATGTCAATCGGACCGGAATGATCGGCGGGTTATTCACGTCAACCACATCGACGACGGGCAATCTGGCTGCGAAACGGACCACGACGAACCCCGACGTCGCCGGACTCATCGTCCACCTCTTCCGCGAGGCGGGCGTGCGCGGTGGAGACTACGTGGCCGTCGGCGGATCGGGCTCGTTCCCCGCGCTTCTCATTGCGACGCTCTGCGCGGCGGAGGCCATGGACCTTCGGGTAGGCTTGATCGTCTCGCTCGCCGCGTCGCAGTGGGGCGCAAACCTCGACGGATTCGCGTGGCTCGACATCGAAGCGCATCTCGCGAAGGCGCGGATGTTTCCTTCCGAGTACGGGACCATTGCCGCATCGGTCGGGGGCTCCGACGATGCCGGCAGCGATCTCTCGAACGTGGGGCGCGCGGCCCTACGAAACAGGATCCTCGCAGCGGATGTTCGGCTGATCGAGGACAAGGACCTCGCGGCGAATGTCGCGACGCGCATGGCGCTCTACGCCGAGCGCGCTGCGGGCCGAAGGATCGCCGCTTTCGTGAACATCGGGGGAGGCTGGGCGAATCTCGGGACGTCGGCCGAGGTCTTGGCGATGAAGCCAGGCGTGGCCAGCGTCGGCGACCTCCCACCGGAAGACCGGCGCGGAGTTGTCCACGCAATGGCCGCAGCCGGGACGCCGATCGTGCACCTCCTCGACATCGCGCAACTGGCTGCCGCGTACAGACTCCCGTGGGATCCCGTTCCTCTCCCTTCGCCCGGGACGTGGTGGCCCGCGACCTCCGCGAGCCGGTCGTGGCAGATCGCGGGCATCTCCGCCGGCTACGGAAGCGTCGTCCTCTCTTGGCTCGCGCTCGTCTGGCTTCGACTCCGACGTGCTGCACGAACAGGGACTACCTCAGGTTCTGTGGGTTTCTACAGATGAAGTGATGGCGTGGTTACTTCGTCCGCGCACCCATAGTCCCGCATGATTGAGGACACAGCGTCGTAGTTGGAGCAGCACAGACAAGTTCTGGATGCTCGATCTGTAGCGATTTCCAGCGTTGACACGACGCCCGAAAAGATGTATCTGTGATCGGCCGCGTGCGAATTCCTTCGCGCGCCAGTTTGCGTAGCGGGAAACAGCAGGGGTGGATTAGTGCATGGAGAGCCCTAGAAGGACAGGAAACGATCGCACCGATCGGCCGCCGTGGCGTTGGGCGGCCGGTTCGACAGGTGGACAGTGCGGACCCGCTTTCAGCGGGTCCTTTCTCTTGGCGGGGAGGCCGTCGTTGTCTCTGCACGGCGTCCCGCACGCCCTGACTCATGGACTAGTGGATCGGAAACGAAAGGAAGGAGGCATCAGAGACCAACGAGGAGGCGTCGGAAAGGAAACTGACGGACTGGAAAGACACGGAGGAGGAAGCATGGGTAGGCGAATCTTTGCATGTGTCATGGTGTTGGTCGGCATCGCCGCATTCGCGGCCTTCGCGCAGTACCTCGATCCGAATGAAGACGGGAACTGTACTGCAATCGTTGTTGGCAAGGACGCGTCGGTCGACGGCTCGGTCATGACGACCCATACGTGCGACGGGAACTACGACTCGAGGCTCTTCGTCATCCCCGGCGGCACGTACGCGGACGGCACGATGGTCACGATCTACAAGGACCAGCTCCACGCCGACAACCGCACGCCGACGGTGATGGGCCAAGTGCCGCAGGCGCCGAAGACGTACACGTACTTCCTCATCGCGTACCCGTTCATGAACGAGAACCAGATCATGATGGGCGAGCACACGTTCGGCGGCCGGCGCGAGTACAACAGCTCGTCGACCCCGGCGATGTTCTATATTGAGCAGCTCCAGGCCTTGGCCCTCCAACGCGCCACTACAGCGCGCGAGGCCATCCTCGTCATGGGCATGCTCGCAGAGAAGTACGGCTACGCCGATGGCGGCGAGTGCATCACGGTCTGCGACAAGAACGAAGGCTGGGTGTTCGAGATCGTCGGCGCGGGCCCGCTGTGGAAGCCGGACAGCGGCAAGCCGGGAGCTGTTTGGGCGGCGCGCCGGGTTCCGGACAACGCGTTCTGGGCTGGGGCGAACCGCTCGCTGATCGGCGAGCTCGACCTCTCGAACCCCGACTACTACATGGCGGGAACGGGGATCTACTCCGTTGGTCAGGAGCTTGGATTCTGGGACCCCGCGGGCACGAAGCCGTTCCGGTTCTGGGAGGTCTACGGCTACAAGGCGGACAACACCTACAACACCCGACGCGAGTGGCGCGTGCGCGACGTCTTCGCGCCGTCGCTCGCGCTCGATCCGTGGGCGCGCCGCTTCCCGTTCTACGTCGTTCCGGATCGGAAGCTCTCGGTCGCCGACCTGATGATGATCCAGCGCGACAGCTATGCCGGAACCCCGTTCGACCTGTCGCTCGGTCTTGCAGCCGGACCGTTCGGCTCGCCGGATCGCTGGCCGACCGCGTCGAAGCTGAATCCGACGAACACGATGGGCTGGGAACGCGCGATCGCAATGTTCCGCTGCTCGTACACGATCGCGACGCAGTCGCGCGCATGGCTGCCCGACGCGATCGGCGGCGTCTTGTGGTTCGGCGAGGACAACCCGGCAACGACCGTCTATGTGCCTGTCTACTGCGGCGTGACGGATGTTCCGGACTCGGTCAAGACGCAGAACCGCGCGGACTTCAGCCGCGACTCGGCATGGTGGGCGTTCGCGTTCACCAACAACTGGGCCAACATCGGGTACTCGGCCATGATCAAGGACATCAACGCGCACCAGCAGGCCCTTGAGGGCGAGTTCTTCGCTCTGCAGCCTGCGGTCGAGGCCGCGGCCGTGGATCTCTACAACATCGACCCTGTGCTGGCCGTCCAGTACATCACGAACTACACGGCCGACACGATCAACCGCACGGTCGCCGCGCAGTGGGATCTTGCGGATGCGCTGGTGGTGAAGTACAGCGATGGTGCGAATCGCGTCTACACGGCGGACTGGCTGACGGCAGTCGGCTTCGGCGCGACGACGAACACCGCGGACTTCAAGGACATCTGGTACGGCGAATACCAGCCGTAGCCAGTGGAATACTGGAGGGCAGGGTGGCACGGCCGCCCTGCCCGGCGTGTAGGTTTGCTGGATAGGACGGAGACGATCCGCGATTCCTTGAGTTGGGAAGCAGTGGGCTTCTCCCGGAACAGGGGTCTTCCGTCCGGAGGTGGATGATGCGAAAGACAGCCTTGTCAACAGCCCTCGCGGTGTTTCTCGGAGCCATCTCGCTCGCTGCGGCGGCTCAGGAGTTCGTCCTGCCGGAGAACCTACCTCCACTGCAGGCACCGATCATTGTCACGACGTGCGGGCAGAGTCCCGCGGCGCTGATGTTCGCGCTGATCTGCGACGAACTAGGGATCGGGTGCACGGAGATGGACATGCTCACCGTCACCGAGCTTCAGGCGCAGTGCGACCCGGCCCAGCCTACGCAGTGGGCGAAGGTTCTGGTCATTACGACGGGCACGAGCCTGAAGGGCATGGGCGCCGCAGGCGTCGACGTGGATTCCGAAGTCGCCCGGTGCGTCGCCCTGATCGAGGAGGCAAAGAAGCTGGGGATCACGGTCATCGTGGCCCAAATCGAGGGTCCGGCACGCCGGACCGACGAGTACGACGAGATGTCCATCACGTTGACCTCTCCGCTGGCGGATCTGCTCATCACGCGTGCCGACATCAACGGCGATGGGTACTTCACGACGCTCGCCGCGGAGAAAGGCATACCCCAGGTCTTCATCAACGAGACGCTCGACCTGAGGATCCTGCTCCCGTTGTTGTTCCCGGCGTCGTCAGGATAGTCGACGCGGAAGTCGACCGGGAAGGAGCCGCGGCTCCCTCCCGGCTCGGCCGCGCAGGAACACCGGTCTGGGTTCGCGCGCGAACCCTGCGGATGAGGTGAGAAGTGTACGCACACGCGGGACTCGTCCTGGGGGTCATGGCAGCCGTCTTTGCGATCGCCCGGGCCCTCAAGATCACGACGGAGCTTTCGATGCTCGCCGCGGCGATTGCGGGAGCTGTCGCGCACGGAGCATGGCTTCCGACACGTCACATCGTCGACGGCGCTTTCACGTATTTCGATGTGACGCTGATCTTCATCACGGCGACGTTCTTCATGAACCTGCTCAAGCATGCGGGCGGGGTGAGTTTCATCATTCGCGGGATCA
>JBFYRA010000131.1:0-6168 GCA_041302485.1 Candidatus Bipolaricaulota bacterium | reverse complement strand
TCTCGATGAGGTCCACGAGGTCGGGATCGTCGACGAGGTCAACTTTGTTCAGGAAGACGACGATCGCCGGAACGTTAACCTGCTTTGCCAACAGCACGTGCTCGCGGGTCTGCGGCATCGGGCCGTCGACGGCCGAGACGACGAGGATCGCGCCGTCCATCTGCGCGGCGCCCGTGATCATGTTCTTGATGTAGTCGGCATGTCCCGGACAGTCGATGTGCGCGTAATGGCGCAGATCAGACTCGTATTCCACGTGGGCGACGTTGACCGTCAGGATCTTCGTCGCGTCGCGGCGGAACAGCTTCGCATCGGCCTTGGCGACCTGGTCGTACGATCGCTCCGTTGCCAGTCCCTTGGATGCCAGGACTTTCGTGATCGCCGCCGTGAGCGTCGTCTTCCCATGGTCAATGTGACCAATGGTTCCGATGTTCAGGTGAGGCTTAGTCCTCGCAAACGCTTCCTTCGCCATTCGCCAGACCTCCTTGCCGATCGTCTGTTCGACGTTCCTGCATTTCCAAAATAGTAAAGCGCCCGCCGCGAGCGTGAGCCCGCGATCGGAGTCGAACCGATGACCTCCCCCTTACCAAGGGGGTGCTCTACCTACTGAGCTACACGGGCGTTTCGATCTCCGCCGCCAGCGGAGTGTAACCGCAACGTTACCGCTCTTCCAGCAAGTGGAGGGGGAGGGATTCGAACCCCCGTAGGCGACGCCAACGGATTTACAGTCCGCCCCGTTTGGCCACTTCGGTACCCCTCCGGGCAAACCGGCAAGAGCCAGCGGCCAGAATCGAACTGGCAACCTACTGATTACAAGTCAGTTGCTCTTCCGGTTGAGCTACGCTGGCGACTCGCTCGATCGGCGCGGATTGTACGGAGCACATCTCGTTGCGTCAAGAACCGACCCGCGCCCGAGCGGTCGTCCGGGAACGGCCAGGACGCGAGACCACGACGTCGCCGCTAGCTGCTCGCCTGTCCCCCCGCCGCGTCCTGGCGGAGGGCTGCCTCCAGCGCCTGTCGCAGCACCTCGCGGTCAGCGATGCCCTGGAGCCGAAGGATGACGTCTTGGTGCGTGCCGTTGCCCTTCTGGGTCGCCAGGCTCACGATGCGCACGCCGTGCTCACGCAGGACGTCGAATGCGCGGAAGAGGTCGTCGGAACCCTGCCGCAGCCGCATCTCCATGCGCGTCCCGGTGAGGCCGATGCCGAGGCCGTCGGCGAGGCCGCGCAGCACTTCGCTTTGCGTGATCACGCCAATCAGCCGATCCCCGGCGACGACGGGCAGAAGCACGAGCCGGTTGTCGAGCATGATCAGCGCGGCCTTCTCGAGCGTGTCCGTCGGCGCGACCGCGAAACGAACGGGATGCAGAACGGACTTCACTTCGGCCGCCTCGTTCGCGACGCCGCGCAGCGACGCGCGCGTGACGAACCCCTGAAGGCGGCCGTCCTCCGCCGTGATCAGGAGAAGCCCGAAGCCGTGCTCCTCCATGACGCGACGAATCGCACCCACCGTCGCCGACGGCAGGGCGGTCACCGCGTCCCGCTGCATGTGACGCTCGACGTTCATTCTTCTTCGGCCTGGGCCTGCGCGACGACCTTCTCCTGAATGTTTCCCGGTACGGGCTGGTATCGCACGAACTCCATGTGGAAGGTTGCCCGACCTTGAGTCCGCGACTTCAGGTCTAGAGCGTAGCTCTGCAACTCGGACAACGGAGCCTCCGCGTGGATGACCGTCACCTTGCCCGCCGGCTCCATCCCCATGATCCGACCGCGCCGCCCGTTCATGTCGCTGATGATGTCGCCGGTGAACTCCTCCGGCACCCGAACATACACGCTCATCATCGGCTCCAGGAGACACGGCTCCGCGTTGTCGAACGCCTCGCGGAACGCACCCCTTGCAGCGAGCTTGAACGCCAATTCGGACGAGTCGACAGGATGGAAGCCGCCGTCGTACACGGCGACCAGCACGCCCGTGACCGGAAACTTCGCCAGGCTGCCTTCGTCGAGGGCCTCGAGAATGCCCTTTTCGACGCCGGGCACGTACTGGCCGGGAATCGACGCCCCTTTGATCTCGTTCACGAATTTGAACCCGTCCTCGCCCTTGTACGGCTCGACGCGGAGGTAGACCTCGCCGAACTGGCCGCGGCCTCCGGTCTGCTTCTTGTGACGGTAGTGCGCCTCGGCCTTCCGGCGGATCGTCTCCTTGTACGGGATCCGCGGCTGTCTCGTCTCCAGCGCAACGTTGTAGCGGTTCTTCAGCCGTTCGATGATGACGTGCAGATGGACGTCACCCATACCACGAAGCGTCAGCTCCTTGGTTACCGGGTCGCGCTCGACCTCGATGGTCTTCTTCGTCGCCGCAACTTCCTTCAGCGCCGCACTCATCTTCTCGACATCCGCCTGCGTCTTCGGCACGATCGTCCGAGAGAATCCCGGCCGCGGGAACTGCGGAAACTTGAACGCCACGGCGTCTTGGCTCACCGCGAGCGTCGCGCAAAGGACGGCGCCGTCGGCCTTCGCGATCGCCACCACCTCGCCGGCGGCCGCCGAAGGCACTCGCTTCTGTTTCGTACCCTCGAGCGCATACAAGTCGCGGATGTCGACCTTGGCGCCCGTTGCGGTATCCACAAGCGGCTTCCCTTCGTGGAGGGTCCCGTCGAGCACCCGAACGAACGCCAGCCGTCCGAGGTACGGGTCGTTCGCCAGGTTAACCACGACGGCCCGGCTCGGCGCGCCGGGATTCCCGGCCGGCGGCACCGTGAGGGTAGTGAGAGCTCTCAGGAGCTGGTCAATCCCCTTTTCCTGCGTCGCGCAAGCACAGAGAATGGGGACGATCTGCCCGCCGCTCACTCCCTTCGCCAGGCCGGCCGCAAGCTCCGCGTCGCTGATCGGCTTTTCGTCGAGGAACTTCATCATGAGTTCGTCGTCCGCCGCCGCCACTTCCTCGATCAGCGTCGCCCTGGCGCTCTCGATGGCGTCCGCGAGATCGGCCGGAATGTCCTTCTTCCCCTTGTCGGCGAAATAGCTGGCACGATTCGTCATGAGGTCTACGACACCGGCGAACGTCGCGCCGGATCCTATCGGAGCTTGAATCGGTAGCAGTTTCGCCTCGAAATGGCTCCGCAGGGCGTCCACTGCGGCGTCGAAGTCGGCGTTCTCCTTGTCCATATGGTTGACGAGAACGGCCGTTGGATACTTGCCTCCGCTCGCCACCTCCCACACCCGTTCCGTCCCCACTTCGACGGCCTTCTCAGCCGTCACGACGAGGATGGACAGATCGGCGACCGGGATCGCCTTGTACATCTCCTCAAGGAACTCATCGCCGCCGGGGGTATCGAGGAGCGTGATCGACACTCCGTCGAACTGGAATGCGCCGATTCCCATGTCGATCGTGCAGCCCCGCTCCTTCTCCTCCGGCGACGCGTCGAACGAGATCTGGTCTTTCACGCCCGCCCGCTTCATCAAGGCGAGGGCGAGTGTCGTCTTGCCGCAGCCGGAATGCCCTGCCAGGCAAATGGTCCGCGCTTGCCCCATGTCAGTCCCCCTTGGGTGAATGGAAAGAGTTCGTCGGCAGTATACCCATGCACCTGCAGGGCGGCAACGAACCGCTTACCTGATCCACGCTTCCGCACGCCTTGTCGCACCCGTCGTCGGAGCGCGAGCCAACTCGAGCTCCGACGCAATGCCTGCCGAACCCTTGCAGCGCCGATGGCATCAGCGTACCCTCTCTCCTCGCCACTACGAGACACTCGTCTGAAGACGGATATCCTAGGAGGTTCAGATGCCGACCCGCCTCTTCCTCGGCGACGAGGCGCTCGCCCAGGGCGCGATCGACGCCGGGCTGTCGTGCGCCTACGCGTACCCGGGCACCCCGTCGACCGAGATCACGGAGTTCGTGCAGCGGAGCCCTGAGGCGCAGGCTGGATCCGTCCGCGGGCGCTGGACGGCGAACGAGAAGACCGCGCTCGAAGCGGCGCTCGGCGCGAGCTACGCCGGAAAGCGGGCCATGGCGAGCATGAAGCACGTCGGGCTCAACGTCGCCGCCGATCCGTTCGTCAATGCGGCGCTCGCCGGTGCCCACGGCGGCCTCTTGGTCAACGTCGCCGACGATCCGTCAATGCACTCATCGCAGAACGAGCAGGACTCGCGTCTGTACACCGATCTCGCCCTGGTCCCGTGCATCGAGCCGGCGACGCAACAGGAGGCCTATGATGCGCCGGAGTATGGGTTCAGCCTCTCCGAGCGGATGCAGATCCCCGTGCTCGTCCGCCTCGTGACTCGGCTCGCACACTCCCGCGCGCCGGTCTCCGTGCGCGAGCGACGCGCGGAGAACGACCTCAGCCCGTCCTCCGATCGCGAACGGTTCATCCTCCTCCCGTCGAACGCACGGCGCAGCTACATCCGCTTGCTCGAGAAGCAGAAGGACTTCGCCAAGGCGAGCGAGGCGAGTCCGTTCAATTGGCTCGCCGACGGCGCGGACCGATCGCTCGGCATCATCGCCTGCGGAATCGCGCACAACTACCTGCTCGAGGTATCGGGAGGGCGCTCGCCTCACCCCGTCGTCAAGATCGGCCAGTACCCGTTGCCGCTCGAGATGATCGAGCGGCTCGTTGCGCAGTGTCGCGAGATCCTCGTTCTTGAGGAAGGGTATCCGTACGTCGAATCGCACCTCCGCGGGCTTCTCACGCGCACGTCGCCCATCCTGCGGGGCCGTCTGTCGGGCGCCCTGCCGCGGACGGGCGAGCTGTCTCCCCAGGCCGTAGCAAGCGCGCTCGGACTCCCGAAGTCATCGGGCTTTCCCGAATCCTCTGCGCCTCGTGGACGGCCACCTGCCCTCTGCCCTGGCTGCCCCCACGCAGACACGTGCCGCGCACTCGTCGACGCGCTGTCCGCGTTTGGCGACCGAGGTCGCGTCTTCTCGGACATCGGCTGCTACACGCTCGGCGCCTTCCCGCCGTACGGCGCGATCGACACGTGCGTCGAAATGGGCGCGTCGATCACGATGGCGAAAGGCGCTGCAGACGCCGGGCTGCGTCCGGCCGTCGCCCTCATCGGGGACTCGACCTTCGCCCACTCGGGGATGACCGGATTGCTCGACTGTGTCAATGAGGAGTCCGACGTCACCATCGTCATCGTCGACAACTCGACCGTCGCCATGACCGGCGGTCAGAAGTCGGCGGCCGAGGGCCGGCTCGTCTCGATTTGCCAAGGGCTCGGACTCCCCGCAGAGCGAGTGCGCGTGATCGAACCGCTTCCGGCCCGCCATGCGGAGAACGTCGCCGTGCTTCGGGACGAGATCGCGCACCGAGGAACGTCGGTCATCATCGCTCGACGCGAGTGTCTCCAGACACTCAAGCGGACGGCCGGACGCACCAGCGGGAAGGGAGGGGTGGAGTGAAACGCGACATCATCCTCGCAGGTGTTGGCGGACAGGGGCTCCTCTCGATCGCCGCCGTGATCGGACACGCCGCGCTGTCCCTCGGCCTCGACCTGCGCCAGTGCGAGGTGCACGGCATGGCGCAGCGCGGCGGCGTCGTGCAGAGCCACATCCGTTACGCTGACGGCCCGCTCTACTCGGACCTCGTCCGCGAGGGGTCCGCCGACCTCGTCTTGTCCCTCGAGCCGATGGAAGCCCTGCGCTACCTCTCGTTTCTTCGTCCCGATGGCGCGCTCGTCACCAACTCCGTCCCCGTGCGCAACATCCCCGACTACCCTGACCTAGAGCTCCTTCATGCCGAGATCCGCCGACTCCCCCGCCATGTGCTCGTCGACGCCGCTGCGCTCGCCGAGCAGGCGGGATCCCTTCAATCAACGAACCTCGCGCTGCTCGGCGCCGCGGCGCCCTTCCTCGGCCTGCCGGAGGCGGCGCTCGAGGCAAGCCTCGACGCGGTCTTCGCCGGGAAGAGCGACCGCATCCGCGAGACGAATCAGCGCGCCTTTCGCCTCGGCGTCGCGACGGCGCCCGCGTAGCCTGCCGGCTGCCCTTGCTTGCCGGCAGGCCCCTCGTCCGGTAGGCTCGCCTCACTCGCACGGAGGTCGATCGCCATGTCTCTACGCCGTCTTCTCGTCGTGCTCGTCGTTGCGGCCTTTGCCGCCATCAGCGCTGCCGCCGCGCCCGTTCGGATCGGGGTTCTCACCGACGTCCACGCACACGACACGAACTCGCCAACCG
>JBFYRA010000109.1:0-4902 GCA_041302485.1 Candidatus Bipolaricaulota bacterium | reverse complement strand
GAACTGCCGCGTAATCGGGAACTCAGCCTACGGAGTCAGTCTGCAGGAGTCCGCGACAGCCCTTCTCTACGGCAACGAGATCACGGACAACGGAACGATGGGCCTGCGGCTTCTCGAGCGTCCCTGCGTCGAGACCTCGGCGCGCTTCGCCGGGCTCGTCGCCGGACGGGGGAACCGCATCCCAGGTCCGGCCGATGCGGGCGGGAGTGCGGCCGCCGGCATCTGCCCGGATGAGCTTGCCTTCCTCGCGACCGAAATGGGAGGCACGCTCGACCGCCGTCCGGCGCGGTGAGAGACGGCGGAGTGCGACCGGGAACGCGGGCTCGGGTGACTCGGCGCGCGGATTCGTTTCTGTGCATACGGAGGGGTTTGTGAACCCCGGCTGTCCGAGGGTCACAAGTCGTTCTTCTGACAGCCAGAGAGTTTTCCGGCGAGTGGATGTAAACTCGTGGGAGTCCGCATTCTCCGGGCGTAGACGCGAGAGAGAGACGGGAACACGAACGCCCTCTCACTTCTGCCCTCTACGGAACTACTCTTGAACTTCTGCCTGTTGATCGCTTCCCGTCACCTGCTTCCCGTATCCCTGCGCCCATTCATGGGGATAAGGTCGGCTGTGGGACGTGTCAGTCAACCTTAATCGTGAAAGAGACTCGCCTAGGTGCCCAGATCTCTTCCATGCCCAGAGAATACGTTCCACCTGCAGCATACGTGTGAGTCGCAACGCCTGTGCCACTCAGCATGCTCACCACAACGTGGTCGGCGAAATGGTCTCCCCAGGAGATTGAGTAGTCAATCCCGAACCGTCCCCAGTACTCCACGGTGACCTCACGGCCTTCGAGACTGACGAGTTCAAGGTGGCAGACGACTGCCGCAATCCAGATGGACTCATGGTCGACGATGTTCCCGTTTTCATCGACCAGAGCGATCTGATATCCGGTCGGTATCTGTTCGCCGGAACGCTCCCCCTCCACGGCTTGATAGAAGTGCTCATAAAGCCCTTCCCCGGGAGCGACGCCGGACATCCCATATGAAGTAGCGACATCCCCCCACAGGATTCTGTACCCGGTTGTCGGAACCCCCGCTACCCTCACTTGTACCCAGCCGAGATTCTCTTCGACGACCTCCAATTGCAGCGAGACTGGCGGTATGACGACCGGTGCAGTGCATCCAACCAGTATCGGCAGCAAGAGAATTCCTGCGACGACTCTCATTCTGTTCATGGTGGCGTTCTCCTCGCCTCTTTCTGACCAGCCCAGATGGCCGCTCCTCTTCTAAAGTCAGTCTAGCCGATCGCTCCTGACTAAGGCGAATGCAAGAATCAACGTGAACCGCCCCGGGTTTCCCAGAGGGCGGATTACCTGAGAGAGTGGGGTCATGGCAAGAGCGAGCGTCCCGTTGGGTCTCGCGGGCAAAGGTCCTTCTGGAGAGCTCTCTATACGCCCGGAGGGATCTGATGACCCCCGGCCGTCCGAAGCGCATAGGTGGTTCTTCGGACGGCTAGGCAGTTCGCTGGTTAGGTCGCTGCAGAACTGGGCCGCGCTGCGGCACGGCTTGCGGGTCCGCGTACCGGACTCCGCGGACTCGTGACAGGAGCGGCGACTTCGAACGTACATGAGAGACGGGGCCACGTGACGATCGATGGCCCCGCCTCTCGTGTACCCTCTGCGGGACTACTCTTGCACTCCCTCCGCCTTCGAGCCTTCCACCCTGTAGCACGCGGGGCTGATCATGGAGCGCGTCTGGCTGACGCCGGATTGGGGTAGCCGCCCCATATCCAATCACTCCGTGGAGGTCTCTCCCGACTCCGCGGCTGCGTAGAGGCGCGCGACTTCGCGTGCGGGGATGATCGCCTTCAGCGCGAAGGCAATCAGGATGATGCCTGGGATGTCAACGAGAAGCCGCGCGACAGCGAAGCGGGCACCGAGGGCGTGCATCTCGAAGAGGAACATCGGGATCTTCGTCGTCGACCAGGCGCCAATGAAGATGAGGATGTTGGTGAAGCTCGCGCCCTTCTTCATCAGGACGGCGGAGACAGGGAAGGCTCCGTAGAGAGGTCCGGCCGCGACCGAGCCGAGCACGAAGGCAATCAGAGGGCCCGTGAGCCCCGACTTGGGACCCATGTACTTCATCAGCGTCTTCTTCGGAACCCAAACGTCAAGGAGACCCAGAAGCACGAAGATCGGAGGGAGGACGAGGAGCATCGTCTTCAGCTGTCCGACAAGAGAGCGCCCAGCCTTGGCCCCGACTGCGGGGAACGTTAGGACGAGAACCGCAAAGGCAGCCGCGGCAACAGCCGCCACGCGGTATCGCTTCGCGAGACTCCCGATCTTCACAGCGATACCGCCCAGGCAACGAAGGCCGCCGCAAGGAAGCAGAAGGCGAAAGCGAGAGCGTTCCGAGTGAAGGCTGCCCGCCGGCCGAAGTACTTGACCTCCATGGGAAGGGTCACAACGCCGACCATCATCAGGGAGGAGACGAAAGCTGCGATCTGCATTGTCCCTGCGCCGTTCTTCAGGAGCTCTGCCGCGGCAGGGAAGGCAACGAACCCAGGGATGAGCACAATGCCGCCGACGACGGACGCAGCAAGGACACCCAAGAGCCCCGACCGTTCGCCGATGAACCCCGAGACCATCTCCGGACTGAACACCGCGAGGACGGCCGCGACGGCAAGCAGAACCGTCACGAGCTGCGGTAGTATGCTCTCGAATGCTTTCGCGCCCTTTAGGACGGCTCGCTTGGTCTTCTCACGGTCCTTGGCTGCCGAAACCACCAACAGGACGCCCGCTATCCCGTACAGGATGATCGTATCCAACGCCGCCCTCCAGGCTAGAGTGAGGCCGCAACTCGTCGCGCTATCCTCGCCGCGCCCCTGTCTCTGCTCGTCGATCTCAGGCCGCGACCGGGAGCAACGAAGTCGTATGGGTTGCACCTCGTCGCCGCGGTTGTAGTATAAGCGTCGACTTGGGGATGGAGTCCCCCTCAGAAGTGCTCCGAACGGAGCTGATGACTCCTACCGTCGCGCTCTGTCGAGGCGCGCCGCCGAGGAGGAGTCGTGGGGGACTTCCAGGTCGCTGCCGTTTGGTTCGCTCTTGCCGTCTTGTCTACCGCTCTTGCCTCGCGGCTCAAGATCGCTGTCGCGCTTGTCGAGATCTGCGTTGGCGTGGCTGCAGGGGCCGTCGCCGCTCACTTTTTCGGAGCCAACGCAATCGGGTCGGACTTGTCGTGGCTTCGGTTCCTGGCAAGCACGGGCGCTGTACTGCTCACGTTCCTCGCCGGGACGGAACTCGACCCGACTGCGCTTCGAGCGAAGTGGAAGGAAGTCCTGATCGTTGGCTTGATCGGGTTCCTCGCGCCGTTTCTTGGTTGCGCAGCGCTTGCCCGCTTCGCCCTCGGATGGAGCCTCTCAGCGAGCCTGCTTGCGGGGGTCGCCCTCTCGACGACCTCCATGGCGGTCGTCTACGCGGTGATGCTTGAGTACGGATTCAACAAGACGGAGTTCGGCAAGGGAGTCCTCGGCGCCTGCTTCGTCAACGATCTCGGGACCGTCATCGCTCTTGGGCTGCTCTTCGCGCCGTTCACGTATCGGACCTTCGTCTTCGTCGGAGTGTGCGTGTTGGCCTGCTTGCTGCTGCCGTGGTTGACCGCGCACCTGACCGCACGATATGGGCACAAGACGGCGGCTGTACGAACTAAGTGGTTTCTCTTCGTTCTCTTCGCGTTGGGCGCGCTTGCGATCTGGGCTGGCAGTGAGGCCGTGCTTCCAGCCTACATCGTGGGGATGATCCTTGCGCGAACGGTCAGCAGTGACCCGTCCTTCGTGCGTCGCCTGCGGACCCTAACCGTCGGCTTCCTAACCCCGATCTACTTCCTCAGGGCTGGTACCCTCGTGTCCTTGCCGGCCCTTCTTGCCGTTCCAGCAGCATTTGTCGTCCTTCTCCTGGGCAAGGTCGCATCCAAGATCCTTGGCCTCCACCCGGTCATCCGAGCATTCCGTCGCGATCGGAAGGAGCGTTGGTACTACACGCTCCTCATGTCCACAGGCCTGACATTTGGGACGATCTCCGCGCTGTACGGTCTGTCCCACGGAATCGTGTCTCAAGCTCAGTACTCGTACCTCGTTGCTGTGGTCATCGGAAGCGCGCTCATTCCCACCCTCATCGCGAACATCTTCTTCATGCCAAGACATCTCCTGGAGGAAGGGCGGAAGACCGAAGGCACCGATCCGGGGAGTGGGTGAACTGGATCTGGCGAGACCGCGAGCAGGAGGAGGCGAGAAGGTCTGGTCTCACTGTCAGCGCGAGCGGAGTACTGCGGCCATTGGCCTTGCGGCACGGATACGCCGGTGCCCCGCCACCCCAGGAGCGGGCGGGGCCGTGGACCTGCCTGGCTGACCAGATCCTCGCGGGCTGATCCGCGAGCCTGACCGATGCCTGCTCAACCGGGGTTCCCGACTCAGCTCAGCCCGTAGTTCAAGATCGACCATGAGGTTGGTCACGAATATCTTATGCCTAGGGGCTTACCGGCTCTCGTACGCCCGGAGGGATTTGATGACCCCGGCCGTCCTGCGGGACGGCTTGGGAGTTCGCGTGGCTTGGTGGTTGCGAACTCCGGGAGGCTAGAGAGCATCCAACCGTAGGAATGAGGAAGGGCAGAAAGGCCTTCCCATATTCGTTTCTACACTCTACGGGACGACTCTTCAACCCCTGGCACCGTCGGCAGCCAATGGCCTTCTGCCGTCCTTCGCGTCTCCTCGACCTCTCGTCAGGTAGACCTATTCGTCACGGCTCCTGGTCAATGGCCACGCACGCGAGAGGCTGGCGCCGCGCCGCCGCACGACGCAGCCGCAACAACGACGTCGAACAGCTCCTTCGTGGGCTCGAGAAGGGAATTGCAGAGGAGGAT
>JBFYRA010000092.1:0-25718 GCA_041302485.1 Candidatus Bipolaricaulota bacterium | reverse complement strand
TCCGGCGCGTCCTGGCGTCCCTCGCGACCCTCGAGCACGGCATCGGCGATGCGGGCGGTGATGAGCTTGGTCGCCTTGATCGCGTCGTCGTTGCCCGGAATCAGGTAGTCGATGGGATCGGGATTGCAGTTCGTGTCGACGATCGCGATGACGGGAATCCCGAGGAGGTTCGCCTCGTGGACGGCGTTCAATTCGACGTCTGGATCGATGATGTAGAGAATGTCAGGCCGGCGCTGCATGTGGCGAAGGCCGTCAAGGTTGCGCTGGAGCTTCGACAGCTCGCGGCGCAGCTTGCTTGCCTCTTTGTTCGGCATGTGTTCGACGGTCCCGTCCTCGACCATCGCTTCCATCTTCTTCATGCGGTCGATGGAGAGCCGAATCGTGGCGAAATTCGTCAGCGTGCCGCCGAGCCAGCGGCGATTGACGAAATGAGCGCCGCAGCGCAGGGCCTCTTCCGCGATCGTACCCTGGACCTGCTTCTTCGTGCCGACGAAGAGCACTTCTCCGCCGGCCGCGACGCGGTCGCGCACGGAGTAGTAGGCCTTCTTGAACATGTCCACGGTCTGCTCGAGGTCGATAATGTGAATCCCTTTGCGCTCCGTGAAGATGTAGCGCGCCATCTTGGGGTTCCATTTGCGGGTCCGATGCCCGAAGTGGACTCCGGTTTCGAGCAGTTCCTTCATCGTTAGGACTTCCACATCACCCTCCGAGGTTTTGCTTTGTGTGGCGGGAGTATAGCCGGCGCCGAACGCGCCTTCAACGCATGCATTGGGCTTTCTCCTGCGATGGCAGGGCGCCGCCGGGATCGTTGGGCGGGTCCACGACGGCCATCGTATAATGCCCTCCGGCGTGCGATGAAACAACCTGACGGATCCCCTGCTGCCGGCGACGGCGTCCGCGAGTTGCCCAAGAATGTCGAGGCGGAGCAGCTCCTCCTCGGCGCGGCTCTTCTCGCGCCGACGGAGAGCGTTCCGATCCTCATTGAGCGGCTCAGTCCCGAGGTCTTCTATCTCCAGAAACATCGCGTCATCTTTCGCGCCATTCGGGAGTTGTTCACTCGCGGCGAGCCGGCGGACATCATCGCGATTGCCAACCGCCTCGAGGAGCTCGGGGACACGGAGCGCGCCGGCGGCCGGCTCTACCTGAACGAGCTCCTGTCGAGCGCCGCGTCGCCCACATCGGTCGAGTACTACGCCGGCATCGTGAGGCGGAAGGCCGTGTTGCGGTCGCTCATCGAGGCGGGCGGGCAGATCTCCGAGTATGGCTACGACGAGGTGAGCGACACCGACGAGGTGCTCGACCGCGCCGAGTCGCTCATCTTCCAGATCACCGAGTCGAGCCTCGACCGCTCGTACTTCCTCGTGAACGACTTCCTCTACGAGCACATCGGCTCGCTTGAGGAGCTTCACCGCGACCCGGACAAGCACACGCTGCGCGGCTTCTCCACAGGGTTCCGCGAGCTCGACGATCTGACGTCGGGCCTGCAACGCTCCGACCTGATCATTGTCGCCGGTCGACCTGGGACCGGGAAGACGAGTCTGGCCCTAAGTTTCGCTCGCAACGCAGCGATTCGCGATCGTGCCGCGCTCGGCATCTTCTCGCTCGAGATGACGAAAGAGCAGCTTCTCGAGCGCCTGTTGTGCGGCGAAGCCAAGGTCAGCCTTCACCGCCTGCGCGGCGGCTACGTCCCGGCGCCGAAGTGGCGCGATATCGCGAGCGCAGCCGGAAAGTTCCAGAAGTCGACGATCGTCATCGACGACACGCCGGGCGTGTCGGTGCTCGAAATCCGCGCCAAGGCGCGTCGAATGGCGGCTCAGTACGGGCTGGACATGATCATTGTCGACTACCTGCAGCTCGTCGAAGCTGGCATCCGGACCGACCTCCGCGAACAGGAGATCGCCTACATCTCGAGATCGCTGAAGAAGCTGGCCCGCGAGCTCAACGTGCCGGTCGTGGCCGTATCGCAGCTGTCTCGCGCCGTCGAGCGCCGGGAGTCGAAACGGCCGATGCTGTCCGACCTGCGTGAGAGCGGCGCGCTTGAACAGGACGCTGATGTGGTCATGTTCATCTATCGCGAGGACTACTACGCCCAGCCGGGCGAAGTCGCGGACTCCGCCGGCCAAGGCGCCGGCGCCGAAGCCGAGATCATTGTGTCGAAGCAGCGTCACGGCCCACCTGGCACAGTCAAGGCCTACTTCAACAAGGCCTACGCCAGCTTCTATCCGCTGACGCCCGACGACGGCGCCCGAGGAGACTAGCCGCCGATTTGGCGGGGACTCGCGTGGGGCCTTCCAGGCTTTGAGGGCTGAGGCCGCCGGAGGCCGCGCGTATAATCAGCCTACAACATACGGAGGCACTGGAGGCGTCATGGCGTACCCGACGACGTTTCGCTACACGAAAGAGCACGAGTGGGTGCAGATCGAGGGCAAGCAGGCGCGGATCGGCATCACCGACCACGCCCAGGCGGAGCTTGGCGATGTCGTGTTCGTCGAACTCCCCTCGGTCGGCGCCGTTGTGAAGAAGGGCGGCCACCTGGGCACCGTCGAGTCGGTGAAGGCTGTCAGCGACGTGTTCGCGCCGCTGAGCGGCAAGGTAGTCGCAGTCAACGTCGCTCTCGAGAGCTCGCCGGAGATGGTGAATCAAGCGCCGCACGCGGACGGCTGGATCGTGTCGATCGAGATGTCCGACCCGAACGAGGCGAGCGATCTGCTCGACGCGGCCGCCTATCAAGCGTTGATCGCCTGAGGACGCCCACGATGCGCTACCTCTCGAACGCGGCATCCGACCGCGACCGCATGCTGAATGCCATCGGCAGGCACGATGTCGAGGAGCTCTTCTCCGACATCCCCGCCGAAGTGCTGGCGAAATACGAACCGATCGGGCTCGAACCGAAGAGCGAGCTTGAGGTGTTCGACGCCGTCCGCCGTCTCGCGGACGGAAACCCCGCCGCGGGACTCGTTTCGCTTCTCGGCGGCGGGATCTACGATCACTACGTGCCGCGCGTCGTCGCCCACATCCTCGGGCGGTCCGAGTTCTACACGGCCTACACGCCGTATCAACCGGAGATCAGTCAGGGCACGCTCACGGCGATGTTCGAGTTTCAGACGCTCGTTTGCGAACTCACGGGAATGGAGATCGCGAACGCCTCGATGTACGACGGAGCGACGGCGCTTGCCGAGGCCGTGCTGATGGCGGATCGCATTCGCGGGCGGGGCCGCATCGCGATGGCGACCAACGTCCTGCCGCAATTCCGTCGCGTCGTCGCAACGTACGCGTGGGCGGCGGGAATCGAGCTCGTCGAAGTCCCCTTCGACGCCTCGGGCCGCTGCGCCTGGGATCGCGTGCCGCACGACGTCTCAGGAGTCGTCGTCCAGTCTCCCAACGCGTTTGGAGTCATCGAGTCGCTCGCCGGCCGCAAGGCCGCGCTCGGCGACACGCTTCTCGTCGTCGCGACGTATCCGCTTGCGCTCGGCCTCCTCGAGCCGCCGGGGGCGTTTGAGGCCGACATCGTGGTTGGAGAAGGGCAATCGCTTGGCTTGCCGATGGGATTCGGCGGCCCGCTGTTGGGACTCTTCGCGACGAAGATGGAGTTCCTGCGCCAGCTTCCTGGCCGCATCGCAGGGCGGACGGTCGACGCGGACGGCAAGCCGGGATTCACGATGGCGGCGCAGACGCGCGAACAGCACATTCGGCGCGAGCGGGCGACCTCGAACATCTGCACCAACTCGGCTCTCTGCGCGCTCGCGGCGACCGTGTACCTGGCGAGCGTGGGAGCCGACGGGCTGCATCAGGTCGCCGAGCTGTGCTGTGCGAAAGCGCACTACCTCGCGGATGCCGTGCGCAAGACCAAGGGAATGAAGCTCGCGTTCGACGCGCCATTCTTCAACGAGTTCGTCGTCGAGACGAAGGAGCCGGCACGCGCCGTGCAGAGACGCCTCGCGGATGCCGGATTCCTCGTTGAGGACCCGGCGGAGCTCGAGGCTCAAGGCGTCCGGAACGCTCTCCGGCTGGCCGTCACAGAGCAACGATCGCGCGACGAGCTCGACCGGGCCGTTTCCGCCCTGGGAGGGAAGCGATGAAGACCCTGTTCGACCATGCTTCTCGGGAAGGCGTAGGCGGCCTCTTCCCCGCCTGCGACGTGCCCGCCGTGGCGCTGCACGACGTTCTTGGCGCCGGTCTCGTCCGCGCCCGCGCGCCGCGCATTCCGAACCTGAGCGAGGGAGAGGTCGCGCGCCACTACACCGCGCTCTCCAAACTGAACTACGGCGTCGATGACGGCATCTACCCTCTCGGCAGCTGCACGATGAAGTACAACCCGAAACTCAATGAGGACGTGGCGCGACTGCCCGGCTTCGCCGGCGTGCATCCGCACGCCGACGCGGACTTGACTCAAGGCGCGCTCGGCCTCCTGCACGAGCTGTCGGAGCTCCTGCGCGCGATCTCGGGCATGGCCGCCGTCACACTGCAGCCAGTGGCTGGCGCGCACGGCGAACTCCTCGGCATGTTCCTGTTCAAGCGCGTTCTCGAACAGCGCGGCGAGCCCAGCCGCACGCGCATCCTGTTACCTGACTCGGCGCACGGGACAAATCCCGCGTCCGCGGCGATGGCCGGGTTCTCGGTGACCGAGATCCGTTCGAACGATCGCGGCACGGTCGATCTCGACGCGCTGCGCGCCGAGCTCGACTCGACCGTTGCCGGGATCATGCTCACGGTGCCGAACACGCTCGGCATCTTCGAGGAGAACATCCTCGACGTGACGCGCGCCGTGCACGACGCCGGCGGACTCTGTTACTTCGACGGGGCCAATCTGAACTCATTCATCGGGCGAGCACGCCCGGGGGACATGGGCGCAGACGTCTTCCACTTCAACCTGCACAAGACGCTGTCGACGCCGCACGGCGGCGGCGGCCCCGGCGCGGGAGCGGTGGCGGTCTCCGCTCCGCTCGTCGACTACCTCCCGGTGCCGTGGATTGTCGAGAGCTCCGGCGCGGTGCGCCTGGACTGGGACCATCCCAAGTCGGTCGGCAGCGTGCACTCGTTCTACGGGAACTTCCTCGTCGCGGTGAGAGCGTACGCCTACTTGCTGCAGCTCGGAGACAGCGGCTTGCGCGAGGTCAGCGAGAACGCCGTCCTGAATGCGAACTACCTCCAAGAGCGCCTCAAGAAAACCTACCCGCTCCCGTACGATCGTCTCTGCAAGCACGAATTCGTGCTGTCCGGCGAGAGCCTTCCGAACCACGTCTCGACCCTGGATGTGGCGAAGCGACTCATCGACTACGGAGTCCATCCTCCGACGATCTACTTCCCGCTCATCGTTCACGAGGCTCTGATGATCGAGCCGACGGAAACGGAAGGGCTCGCGTCGCTGGACCGATTCGCCGAGATCCTCGAGACGATCGCGCGTGAGGCGCAGGAGAACCCCGATCTCGTTCGCGGTGCGCCGATGCGGGCGCCAGTGCGGCGGCTCGACCAGACGAAGGCGGCGCGGAACCCGGTTCTGAGCTACCCGTTCGATGAGCAGGCGCCTACGACCTAGTTTCCGAGCTGAGCGATGATGGACGCTGCGGCCTCTTCGCAGACGCTTTCCGCCAGGGACAGCTCGTCTGCCTCGACGAACACGCGAACCATCGGCTGCGTGCCGGACGGTCGAACGACGATGCGGCCTCGCCCGGCCAGGCGAGCCGAGGCTCGCCGCTCGACGTCGGCTAGAGACACGGACCTGGCCGCCGCGATCGACGTGCACGCCACGTTGCGTTGACTCTGCGGGTAGAGCGGGATCCGATCCGCCAGCGTCTCCACGCTCTCGCCGGCCTCGTGGGCGATCTCGAGCAGCTGGACCGCTGTGAGGATCCCATCCCCCGTGGGCGTGTGGTCGGCGAAGATGACGTGCCCGGACGGCTCGCCGCCAATGCGCGCACCGCTGGCGAGCATCGCCTGTGCGACATGGCGATCGCCGACAGGCGTGCGCAGCACTTCGACGCCGCGATCGACAAGGTACCTCTCGAGTCCGGCGTTCGACAGCACCGTGGTGACGACAAGAGGTGGCTCGAGCGTCCCGCGGCTCAGCCGGTGCCCCGCGGCGATGCCGATCACGTGATCGCCGTCGATCGTCCGGCCGTGCGACGACACAAGGAGAACGCGGTCGCCGTCGCCGTCGAAGGCGATGCCCAGATCGGCATTCTCACGGGCCACCGCCGCACGTAGCGGCTCCAAATCGGTCGAGCCGCAGCCAACGTTTATCCGGGAGCCGTCAATCTCGGTGTGGAGTTCGACCACGCGCGCGCCGAGGTGCCGAAACACGCGCGGCGCGATCTGTCCCGTCGCCCCGTACGCGCAGTCGACGACAAGGGTCCATCCGGACAGATCGACATTGTCGCTTTCGATCGTTCCGGCGAGAAACGCGGCGTAGCGGGTCGCTGCGGCCTCGACCGGCTCGATTCGCCCGACGCGTTTCGCGGGCGCGAGCTCCCGTTCGAGTGCGGCCTCGACGCTCTCTTCTTCCTCGACCGTGAGCTTCTGCCCGCTCGAGCCGAAGAACTTGATCCCGTTGTCCTCGGGAGGATTGTGTGAGGCGCTCAACACAGCGCCGAGGTCGGCGCGCTCGTCCTTGATCAGGAACGAGATGGCGGGCGTCGGGATCACCCCGGCGAGTCCGACGTCGACGCCGGCGGAGGCAAAGCCCGCGGCGAGCGCTGCTTCGAGCATCGGGCCGCTCGTTCGCGAGTCCCTTCCGACGATCACGCGGCCGCCGCGCGGGAGCAACGCCGCGGCCGCCGCGCGGGCCAGGGACACTGCAAATTCCGGCAACAGGTCAATGTTTGCGACGCCTCGCACTCCATCGGTGCCGAACAGACGCGTCACGGAAGCAGCCACCTCGCCGACGTCGACACGAGCGGAGTGAGAAACGCGAACGGATAGAGGAACTCCCCTGCCACGCCGAAGGCAAGGAACGACGCGACGGGCACGTCGACGGCCAGTCCGCCGCCGAATACGACGGAGGGAAGGAACGCCGCGGAGTCGAAGTACGAGAGACCGATCGTAGCGCGCAGGAAGGTCCTGCTTCCCTGCGTCACGCCAACCAGCTGCGCGTCGTACGACGCGGTGATCAGGACTTTGCCCTCCGAGGAGAGGAAGAACGACCCCGTCAGGAGACCGAACGGCACATCGCCAGCTGCTTCGACTCCGACGAGGAACGGGGCCCGGCCGATCGGCAACACGGCGCGGAGACCGATCGATCGCACGCCGTCGGAAACCGCGGCCGATCCCACGAGGAAGAGGAAGACCAGAACGAGAAGAACTCCAACCCGACGGTGGTTCATCGGCGCGAGTCTACCGCAAACGCTGGGATGGAGCGACCCTACGAGGCGCGACGCGCAAGGTCGCCGACCAGCGGATCGAACTCGCCGAGACGGATGCCGGTCGACGCCCGATCGCGCACCTCGACGATCTCCATCTGGCCCTTTGCCTCAAGGACGTCGTACGACACGATGGCCAACGTCTCGGGATCGAAGACCAGGTTGCCCACAGCCAGGACATCGAACCGGTCGCCTACCGCGACGCCGTCCGATGCGCCGGCGTTGATCGTCGCCCTCCCGTCAGGAAGGACGTCGGCGACCTGCGCCAAGAGGACAACCCCTTGCAGTGCCTCCGCGACACCATCCGACTCTGAGACGGCTTTATGCGCCAGGATGTCCGGAAGGAGCGCCGCGACCAACCGGTCTACCGCATCGTCGATCGCCTTCCCCGCGCTGCCGGCATCGAATGCCGGAGCTCCGACGGTGATCAGATCGAACGACGGCAGACTGAGACCCACGTTTGGCCGGACCTGCAGGGTGACGGAGGCGGATAGGGCTTCGCCGTAGCGCAAGCGAAGGGTGTAGACGCCGGGGCCGACCGCAAGACCTAGGCCGTCCCGCAGATTCCAGAACCACGTTTCGCATGCTTGGCGCTCGATGAAGCGCCAGCCGAGCCAGCGCAGGAACGTGCCGTCGGCGGCGAACACCTCAAGCCCGAACCAGCCAGGAGTCGAATCGTTGAAGTAACCAATGGACGCAAGCTCTCCGTCTGAGATGATGGCGCGCTCGGCGCGCAGTCCGCCTCCGCAGACATCGCACGTCGGAGTCGGCGAGAACAGACTGCCGAGATTCACGGACAGGCTGCTCGGCTCCTTCCCAATCCCGGCGGCCCGCGCAGTCGACGTGACGGCGTCAGCCGATGCATCGATCAGTTCCGCCGTCGCCTCGACGCGCGCTTGCGCGCTGTGGAAGGTCACAAACGCGATGTCGAGCATCGCCGTGTCGATGGTCAGACTCTCGACGACACCCTTGACCACGAGATCGACGCCGAGCTCGCGCGCGGCGAACGAGAGGTCGGCGGCAGAGGTCGGATCCAGTCCCCGTCCCTGCATCCGCGCCTCGATCTCACCGCGCCCGACGACTCGAACCCCTCTCTCTTCCAGTCGAGCGGAGAGCTTGGCCGCGAACCCGGATCCCAGGTTGTCGATCCGAGCACGTGATCTGTCTACGAAGTCAGCGACGGCAACGCGCGGCGAACGCTCTTCTTCTCCTTCTCTGCCTGCGCCGGCCGCGTCCTGCGCGGAGAAACTCGACGAACTGGACGCGGCCACAGCCGATGCGGCGAGCAGAACCGCAAGCAGGATCGCTCGAACGGAACTACGTCTCTTCGTCATGTCATGCCACGCTCTCGGAGGACTTACACCCGGCGAGTGGGCAAGTTCCCGGCCTCGCAGCGCGGCCGGTCCGCGCGAGCTAGATCTCCCCCCAGTGGCGCCCACTCGAAAGTTTGACTTCGAGCGGAACGCGAAGCGGCAGCACGCTCTCCATACTTGTGCGGATCGCTGACGCGACCTCGTGCGCCGCCTCCTCGCGGACCTCGAACACCAGCTCGTCGTGGATTTGGAGGATCATCGCCGCCGGCCACTTCTCGACTGCGATCCGACGGTCGATGTCGATCATGGCCAGCTTGATCAGGTCGGCCGCGCTGCCCTGGATCGGCGTGTTCACGGCGTTGCGTCGGTCGAAGTTGCGGCGCGCTACGTTCCGCGATCCGATGTCGGGCAGGGGGCGGCGCCTTCCGAGCAGCGTCTCGGCGTGCCCTGTCTCCGTAGCGCGCTGCACGCAGTCGTCGACGAACGCGCGTACGCTGGGGTACGCGGAGAAGAAACGGTCGATGTACGCCTTCGCTTCGCCGGACGACGTCCCGATCTCCTTCGCTAGACCGTACGCGCTGATCCCGTACAGAATCCCGAAGTTGATCCGCTTCGCCGCGTCGCGCTGGCTTGCCGTCACCGACGCCTCCGGAACGGCGAACACTGCGCTGGCCGTCAGGCGGTGGAGATCGAGTCCGCGCGCGAAGGCCGCGATCAGGTTCTCGTCTCCTGACATGTGCGCCAAAACGCGCAGTTCGATCTGCGAGTAGTCGGCGCCGAGAAGGACGCACCCGGGCGGCGCAACGAAGGCGTGCCGGATGCGCCCGCCCACCTCGGTCCGCGTGGGGATGTTCTGCAGGTTGGGATCGGAAGACGACAGCCGCCCGGTCGCGGTCGATGTCTGGTGGAAGCTCGTGTGGATTCTTCCCGTGCGGGCGTCGACGGTTTTCGGCAGCTGCTCGATGTAGGTCGTCAAGAGCTTCATCACTCCGCGGTACGCCATGAGCTTCCCCGGGAGAGGATGGGCGACGGCGAGCTCGGCGAGTACGTCGGCGCTTGTCGACGGCCCTGTCTTCGTCCGCGCCAGGACCGGCAACTTGAGCCGCTCGAACAGGATGTCCGCGACTTGCTTCGGCGAGTTCGGGTTGAACGGTCCGCCGGCGATGTCGTAGAGATCCGCTTCGAGGATCGCGAGTTCGTGCCGCAACGCGGCGCCTTGCTCCCCCAGCACGGCGCAGTCGACCAGGACTCCGTGCCGCTCCATGCGCGCAAGGACGGGCAAGAGCGGCATCTCAACCTCGTCGAAGACCCGGGCGAGCCCTTGGCTGCGCATTCCGTCGACGAGAAGCGGGCAGAGCCTCTGGACAAGTTCGGCGTCTTCGGCCGAGTAGCGGGTGGCCGCGTCGATCGACACGGCAGCGAACGAGCCGTTCTTCCCGGCAACATCGTCGTACGACAGCGTGTCGAGCCCCAAGTACGTGCGCGCGATCGTTGCGAGATCGTGATGCCGCTCGTCCGGTTGAAGGAGGTGCGAGGCGATCATCGCGTCGAACCGAATGCCGCGCACGGCCACGCCGTAGCGTTCGAGGATGGTGAGGTCGTACTTGAGGTTCTGTCCTGCCTTCTCCGGCAGTTCGGTTTCCAGAAACGGGCGGAGCGCATCGAGGACGCGGGGAAGCGGAAGCTGCGGCGGCGCTCCGAGCGCGTCGTGCGCGATCGGGATGTAGTAGCCGACGAACGGTCGCGGCGACACGGCGATGCCGACGATCGTGGCCGACATCGGATTGCGGCTCGTCGTCTCGAGATCGATCGCTACGCGCACCGCCGCGCGAAGAGAGTCGACAACCTCTGTGAGAGCCTCCTCGTCGAGGACGGCGCGGTAGTCGCACGGTGCGGGTGTAGCGACGGAGAAGGACAGCGTCTGCGTTTGTCCGGGCGCGGAAGGAACCGAAGATCTGTCCAGTGAGGTGGGCAGTTCCTGCAGCGCCGATCGGAACCCCACGCGGGCGAAGAAGTCGCGCGCGGCTTCCTGATCGATGCCTCTGAGGCGGCACAGCTCGCGCACGTCGCCGGGAGCGACATCGATCTTGAGGCGCACGAGCCGCTGCGCAAGCCGTGCTACATCGCCGTGATCGACAAGCGCACGTCGGATGCGCTCGTTGCGAACCTCGTCGACACGGGCGAGGAGTGCATCGAGCGACCCGAACTCGGCGAGCAACTGGGCGGCCGTCTTCTCTCCCACCGCTGGGACCCCGGGGACGTTGTCCGACGCGTCCCCGACGAGCGCGAGGAAGTCGACGATCTGCTCTGGAAACACGCCGTACTGGGCGCGGACGCCCTCGCGGTCCAGGCACAGGGTCGCGTCCCCTGCGCCGCGGCCGCTTGGGCGCAAGAGCGCGATCCGCTCTCCGACGATCTGCGCCATGTCCTTGTCGGAAGTCGAGATGAGACAAGACAGCCCGGTCTCCGCCGCGCGGAGCGCGAGCGAGGCGAGCACGTCGTCAGCCTCGACTCCCTTTTCCGTGAGGACCGGGATCCCCAGCGTGCCGAGCAGTTCGACGACCAGCGGCAATTGCGCCGCGAGGTCCTCAGGCATCGGCTTCCTCGTTGCCTTGTAGTCCCCGTGGAGCTCGTGCCGGAACGTCACGCCACCGGCATCGAACACCGCCGCGACATACGCGGATGGGTGATCGCGCAGAGCCCGGAGGATCGCGCGCCAGAACCCGAATAGCGCATTGACCGGTTGCCCGTTGGGACCGGTGAGATCGCGGATCGCGTAGAACGCTCGGTACGCGTGGGAATGTCCATCGAACAACAGGAGCCGCGACGCGTCGAGCGGCTCGGGCAGTCTCAGGAACTCCTCATAGGTAGACGTCGCCCACTCCTTCCGGCCCACGCGCGTCGAGCAGATAGCACAATGCGAGAGCTAGGCCATCAGCCATGTCGTCCGGGCGCGGAATCTCCGAGAGGCGGAGCAGCCGTTGGACCATCGCCTGGACTTGGGCCTTCTGGGCCTTGCCGTAGCCCGTGATCCGCTTCTTCACCTGAAGCGGCGTGTATCCGCGGACCGGAACGTCGCCAGCAGCGACGAGGAGCGCGCCGCGCGCCTCAGCCGTCCGCATCGCGGTCTGGGCGTTCGTCGCGAAGAAGACCTCCTCGATCGCGACGCCGCATGGGCGGTAGGTCTCGACGAGTTCCCGCGCCTCGCGGCAGATGTCGCCGAGGCGCTCGGCCCGCGGTCGATCGCTCGCCGTGCGAATGACTCCTCCGGCGACGACCTGCCATGCGGCGCCCTGACTCCGCACGACGCCGTATCCCGTCACGGCGAGTCCTGGGTCGAAGCCGATCGCCACGAGGTCGCTCATCGCGAGAGCAGGTCTCCAAGTCGTCGAGCCTCTCGGTCCCTCGTGGAGCAGACGTGGCCGGGTTCGTCGTTCAGGTCTGTGCCGCAGTTCGGACAGAGACCGCGGCACTCCGGTCGGCACAGGACATGCGGATTGTGGGCGGACAAGATCAGAGACACGGCAGCCGGTCGGACGTCAACTGAGTCCGCTGACGGCGGCAACGAGACCGTGAACGACTCGTGCAGCGCGAACGGACGTTCGATCGGCCTAGCGCAGCGGCCGCACGGCTGAGCGACAACCGTCGTCACCTCCACATCGAGATACAGGGTCGCGAGCTGCGCGAACGCCACTCCGTCGACGTGAATCGCGCCGACGCTTCGGAGGTCATCCGCCTCATCCGCCACCGGCGCGAGCACCTCGTGGACTGGGAAGCGCCTCCCGGGGTGGGCCAAGAACTCAAGCACACTAAGGGACATCTCGCCTCAGATGGCGGGCGGTGTCGGCGGCCCGTCGCGCCTCCTTCACGTCGTGGACTCGGAGCACATCGGCGCCCAACGACACGGCCACCGACTGCGCCGCCAGCGAGGCCTCAAGACGTTCCTCGACGGGCAGTCCGAGGAGCGCTCCGAGGAACGACTTTCTCGACACGCCGACGACAACGGGAAGGCCCGTCGCGGCGAGTCGGCCGGTGTCTCTGAGCAGTGTCAGATTGTGCTCGAGCCGTTTGCCGAACCCAATCCCGGGATCGATGAACAGGCGCTCGCGCGGGATTCCCGCGGCGACAGCGGCCTCCGCGCGGGCTTCAAGGAATCGAAGGACCTCTACGGTGACCTCGTCGTAGTCAGGCGCCTCCTGCATGGTCTTCGGGGTGCCCTGCATATGCATCAGGATGACAAACGCTCCTCGCTCCGCGACGAGCGACGCCATGTTGGGGTCCGCGCGCATCGCGCTCGTGTCATTGACGATCGACGCACCGCAGGCGAGCGCTTCGCGCGCAACCGCTGCTTTCGTTGTGTCGACCGAGAGGACGACGTCGCAGGTCCGGCGAACCTTCTCGATGACCGGAAGGACGCGCTCTAGTTCCAGATCGGCCGAGGCCGGCTCAGAGCCGGGACGGGTCGATTCGCCTCCGATGTCGAGAATGTCGGCTCCGTCGTCGACCATGCGGCGCGACCGTTCCGCTGCACGGCGAGGCGAAACGGTCCTGCTCCCCGCGAAGAACGAATCCGGCGTGACATTGATCACGCCCATGATCAGGACGCGGTTCCTCTCCTTGACCCACCGATCGAGTTCGAGCACGAGGAGCAAGTATATCATGCGGCCTAGACTTGATCAGAAGTGCAGTTTGACGCGGTCGGAGCCCACATCTACAATCTCGCCCGACACAAGGCAGAGGTGATGACTATCGCTAAGGTGCTATTGACGACGACAATCGACAAGCTGGGCCACATCGGCGAAGTGGTGAACGTTGCGGAGGGATACGCGCGCAACTACCTCTTCCCGCGAGGTCTAGCGATTGAGCCGACCGGTCACAACGCGGCCCGGTTCGCGAAGGAAAGGGCTGTACACGAGGCTGAACTGCTTAAGCGCGAAGAGAAGGCACGCGCCGTGCGCGACAAGCTTGCGGATCAGACGCTCGTGTTCGTGCGAAAGGCTCACGGCGATCAGCGCCTGTACGGCTCGGTCCGTCCGGAAGAGATCGCAGCGCAGCTCACCACCGCGTGTGGCGAGACGATCGAGGCGTCGCGCGTTCACATCCAGGGAGGCATTGACACCCTCGGACCGCACGCCGTCACGGTCAGCCTGTACAAGGACATCTCGGTCGAAGTCCGCGTCCGCGTAGACGAGGAGGCGCCGCACAAGGAGGCGTAGCCCGCGATGAAGTGCGGGTGGCTGGGGGGGATCGCGGCCGTCGCGCTTGCCGTGCTCGTGACGAGTGGCGGCGAGGGGGCCGTTGTGGTCAACGGTCGGGTCGTCTTTCTCTCTCCGGCGGCTCGGACAGAAGGCGGCGTCATTTGGGTTCCCGTCTTGGCTTTCTGCCCGCTTATCGGGATCGACTCGGTCGATCGCTACGGGACCGTATCGCTGCGCTGGAACGGCGGGCGCGATGAGCTTCGTCCGCAGGAGTCGCGCGAGATTGCAGGCGTGACCTTCGCGCCCGTTGACGACCTCGTGAGCCGGGTCGGCGGGACTGTGCGTCGTGAGGCGGGCGACACCAGCATTGAGGTTCCCGTCGCGCGACTGGTCGAGCTGTCTGCCGGAGTCGACGGCTTGACCGTCCGCCTGGATGGGTTCGCGCCGACCTCCGTGCTGGACTCGGCCGGTGTCTATGTGGTCCGTCTCTCCAACTGCCGCGCGGATCCTGTCGAAATGAGCGTGACGTTCGGACCCGCGGGCATGGGGCGCGCGACCATCGTCGCCGCCGAGGGTCTCGCGTGCGAGATTCGCGTGACGTTCCTCGAGGTGGCCGCGCTCGCCGTGAACGCTCGCGACTCCGGGGACGACTACACCCTCCTCCTCTCTCCGTCGGACACGCCCGCGCTCGTCTCCGAGGCCGCATTGGACGCCGGGTTCTCGTGCGTCGAAGCGCGAATCACGCTGGGCGAAACCACGGCAGACGTGGCGTGCATTCGAATGGACTCGTGGCGAAACAGGATCGACATCAACCCGTTCCTTCCGGCTGGGAGACCCGGGAGTGCACCGCTCGACGAGATGTCGACGGCGACCGGAGCCACGGCCGCGATCTCGTCTCGAACCAGTCCGCAGATCGGCGTCGTCGTGATCGACGGCGTCCCGTACTCGCTTGGCTCGGACGCCTCGCCCACGCTGTGCTTCGACATCCTCGATGCGCTCGTGCCGATTCGCTCCGAGTTCGCGGCGGCAGCCGATGTGGCTTCGGGGCGCATACCCCTCGACGGGATCGGCCGCCCCATAGGCTATGACGAACTCATCGGCTACCCGGCCGGCTATGCCGGCAGCCTCGTGCGAGGGTTTCCCGAGCGGTTCCTCGTCGCTCGCATTCGCGACGGCGTGGTTGTCTCGATCCTTGACGAGCCTTTTGCTGTCGCCGACCCATCCGCCACCCTATTGATCGCGTCGGGAGCCGCGCGCGTGCGGCTCGCCGGCCTGGCGCTTGGCGACCGCGTCGACCTCATCTGCGAGACCGTTCCCGAGCGCCGCGTGGTCACCAGCGCCTTGTCAATCGATGGTCTCCTCCTGTGGGGCGGCGTCCCGGCCGCGTTCTCGAACACGTCGATGACGTGGAGTCTCGCCGGAGCGGATTGGCAGGGCGGGTTCTTCTTCCTCAGCATTCTGGGAACGGATGCGCTGTCTGGCGACGACGTCGCCGTCATCCTCGGCCTCCTCCCCATCTCGCTGCGCGACGTGGCCGTGCTCGAACTGGGCGGAGCGGCGGCGCTCCAGCTCGCCCTCACGGGCTTCCACGCGCAATGGGGGCGTCGCGACCCGATCTCGGTCGGACTAGGCGCGTTCCTCAGGTGATCACGAGGAAGAGCCTTGCCCGAGACGTCCTATTGATGGCTGCAGCCACGGCGGCGTCCAGGCTCCTCGGTCTGGTGCGCGATGCGTCGATCGCCGACCGGTTCGGCGCGACCGCGACATACGACGCTTTCCTCATTGCGTTCTACGTTCCCCAGCTCTTGCGGCAATTGCTCGCTGAGGGAGCGCTGTCGACGGCGTTCGTTCCAATCTACGCCGGGCTACGCGAGACCGACGGAGACGCCGACCGGTTCGCCAGCAACGTCCTCTCGATCCTGCTGGTCCTGTTTCCGCTCGTCTGTGCGGCCGGCATCCTCACGGCGCCATGGGTTGTGCCGTTCCTGGCAAGCGGTTTCCCTCCCGAGAAGATCGCCCTGACCGTCTCCCTATCCCGCTGGCTCTTTCCGTCCATCGCTCTTGTCGGCTTCGGAGCCGTCTTCATGGGAGTGCTCAATGCACGACACCGCTTCTTCGCGGCATCGCTCTCGCCGGTCTGGTTCAACGTCGGCGTGATTCTCGGGGCGCTCGTTGCCGCGCCCCACTGGCCGGGACTGCCGATCTATGGGCTTGCCGCCGGAGTTCTTGTCGGAGCCGCAGGGCAGACCGTGTCGCAGTGGCCGTCGCTTCGGCGAGCAGGGTTTCGCTTCTCCTTCCACCTCCGGCCGCTGCACCCGGCCGTGCTCGTGCTGGCCCAACGGATGGCCCCGGCTGTCGTCGTCTTGGCAATGGCTGACATCAACCTGCTTGTCGACAACAAGTTCGCTTCGTACTTGCCCGACGGCAGCATCGCCTCGTTGCAGTACGCGATGCGGCTGTTCCAGTTGCCGCTCGGCGTGTTCGCGGTCAGCATCGGGACCGCTCTCCTGCCGAGGCTGGCCGTCGCGACGGCGAAGAACGATCCCGCGTCGTTTCGGCGCACGTTCAGCGACGGCATGGCCACGACGGCGCTCGTTCTCGTCCCGGCGATCGCCGGCCTCCTCCTGCTCGGGGGCGGCGCCATCCGCCTCCTGTTCGAACGGGGCAGCTTCACGTCGGCGGACTCGGTGCGCACGGCGGCCGTGCTCGGATCGTACGCACTCGGGCTTCTGGCCTACGGCTGGGACTACGTCGGCGTTCGCGCCTGCTATGCGCTCGGCCGGACCGGACTCCCGATCTTCGGAGCTGTCGCGTCGATGGCGACGAACGCGGCGCTCGACGCCGCTCTGGTCGGTCCGCTCGGTGCGCCGGGACTCGCTCTGGCCTCCGCGGTCGCCGGGGCCGTGGACGCCGCGATCCTCTTCGTCTTCTTGCGCCGGCAGGTGGAGTGGCGGGAGCTCGTTGCGCGGCTGGCGTGGATCGTCGTCGGCGCCGCGATCATGGGCGCCGCGGTTTTGGGAACCCGCGAAGCGCTGCGCGAGGCGCCACTGGCTGTTGCCGTCATCGTTCCGACTCTCGTTGGCCTTGCGGTCTACGGCGTCTTCGTGCGCCTCACTCCGCTATGGCGGCTCGTGCGCCGTTCGACGCAGGCCGGCGACCGGGCGCAGTAGTTGGAGCCGATTCAAAGCAAAGAGCAGTGGCGGCGGTCCGCGCCGATTGATCCGCAGCGAGAATCGAGCTGCAGTCGAGCGCATCCGCAGCCGGGAGGCGCTCCGAGCGCCAACGATCCAGGGTCTCAGCAAGCCCGGCGGCGATGTCATGGAATCCGATCTCTCCTCGCAGGAATCGTGCGACGAGGACCTCGTCTGCCGCGTTGATGGCGGCCGGCGCTGTGCCGCCCTCGCGTGCGGCCGCGAGCACGGTGGCAAACGCCGGGAACTGGCGGGGATCCAGTGGCCGGAACTCGAGGCAACCGAGTCGCTCGATTTCGAGCCGCGGGAGGCCCGTGTCCAAGCGCTCGGGATGCGTGAGCGCGTACTGGATCGGGATTCGCATGTCGTGCGCGGCCGCCTGCGCCACGACCGAGCCGTCGCGGAACTCGACGAGCGAGTGGACGATCGACGCGGGGTGGATAATGGTCGAGATTCGGTCGAGGGCAACGTCAAACAGGTAGTGCGCTTCGATGATCTCGAAGCCCTTGTTGACCAGAGTCGCCGAGTCGACGGAAACCCTCGGTCCCATCGTCCACGTCGGGTGGCGAAGGGCGTCGGCGGCAGTGACCGAGGCACGCGCTTCGGGATCCATGTCGAGGAACGGCCCGCCGGAGGCGGTCAGGACAAGTCGCCGCACGTCGTCTGGTCTCCCTGCGCCAAGGCATTGGAAGATGGCGCTGTGCTCGCTGTCGATAGGAATGAGCGTTCCCCCGCGCGCGAGCGCCTCGCGGACGAGCGGCCCGCCGGTCACGAGACTCTCCTTGTTGGCCAGAGCCACCGTCCGCGCGCGGCCGAGCGCGGCGAGCGTCGCGGCGAGGCCGGCCGCGCCGACGATCGCGTTGACGACGATGTCGACCCCGTCGAGGCGCGCAAGCTCGGCCGGTGCGTCCTCTCCTTCGAGCACGCGAAGATCGGGGAAGCGGGTACGAAGCCGCGCGGCTGCGGCCGAGTCGGTCAGCGAGACGACGTCCGGGCGAAACGCCTCGATCTGGCGAGCGAGGAGAACGTCGTTGGCGCGAGCTGCGAGCCCGACGACGCGGAACGATCTGCCGCGGTCGCGCAGACGCGCCACGACATCGAGAGTCTGGATTCCGATCGATCCCGTGGACCCGAGCAGGACGAGGGTCGTCTCGCTTCGGCTCATCCGCTGGCCGGGGACGGTAGAAGCTGGTTGAGGAGCCGCGTCAGATCGTCGCCGGAGATCTCCTCGCGCGCCAGGACCTCGGTGGCGAGCTGGTCGAGCGCGCTGCGGTGCTGGACGAGGAGGCCCTTCGCTTTGTCGTAGGCCGTGAGCAGGAGCCGTCGGATCTCGCGGTCGGCGAGCGACGAGATCTCCTCCGAGTGCTCGTTCGACTTGATGATGTCCTCGCCAAGGAAGACGTTGACCCGATCGTTGCCGAGGCTGATCGGGCCCAGTTCCTCGTTCATGCCCCACTCGATCACCATCTTCGTCGCGAGCTGAGTAGCGCTGCGAAGATCGCTTCCCGAGCCGGCGGCAAATTCCTCGAACACGACCTCTTCGGCTGCGCGGCCGCCGAGCATGGCCGCCAACTCGTTTCGGAACTCTTGTTCGGTCGGATTGAAACGCTCTTCGAGCGGCAGAGACTGGGTCACACCCATCGAGCCGTGAGAGCGCGGCAGGATTGAGATCTTGTGCACGACCATGTCGTACGGCTTGAGCAGGAACCCAAGCAGCGTGTGCCCGCTCTCGTGGTACGCCGTGAGGCGCCGCTCTTTGTCCGTCGGAACGACGCTCTTCCGCCGCAAGCCAAGGTAGAGCCGGTCCGTCGCTTCCTCGAAATCCGACATCTCGATCTGGTCCTTGTTGCGTCGCGCCGCGAGCAACGCCGCTTCGTTGCACAGGTTGCGGAGGTCAGCGCCGACGAACCCCGGCGTCTTGCGCGCCAGGATCTCGGGGTCGACATCTTCAGAGACTTTGCGCTGCTTCAGGTGGACTTTGAGGATAGCAACGCGGTCTCGCAGCGCCGGGAATGGGAGCTGCACGCTACGGTCGAACCGTCCCGGGCGAAGCAGAGCCGGATCCAGAACGTCGGGTCGGTTTGTTGCCGCGAGGATGATGATGCCCTTGTTAGGTTGGAACCCGTCCATCTCGGCCAAGAGCTGGTTCAGGGTCTGCTCTCGCTCGTCGTGCCCGCCGCCTAGTCCGGCACCTCGCTTTCGCCCGACCGCGTCGATCTCGTCGATGAAGATGATGCAGGGCGAGCTCGCCTTCGCCTTCTCGAACATGTCCCGCACTCGCGCTGCGCCGACGCCGACAAACATCTCGACGAAGTCCGACCCGCTAATCGAGAAGAACGGGACCTTGGCCTCGCCCGCGATCGCCTTGGCCAGGAGCGTCTTGCCCGTGCCGGGGGGGCCGACGAGGAGGATGCCCTTAGGAATCTCGGCTCCCAGCTTGGAGAATCGCCGTTGGTCCTTGAGGTACTCGACGATCTCCTCGACCTCCTCCTTGACCTCGTCGATCCCGGCGACATCGGCAAAGGACGTCTGCGCCGCCTCTGGCGTGAACAGCTTCGCCTTCGACTGTCCGAACGACAGCGCCCCCCCCCCTGCTTGGGTGCGTCGCATCATGTAGATGAAGACCACGACAAGGAGGAGCACCGGGATCAGCGTCGCGGCGATCGAGATCAGGATACCGCTGTTCGACGGGGGCGCGAAGCGGATGGTCGGCCCCTGCGGAAAAGCCGTGCGGCTCTGCGTTGCGTACTGGACTGTGATCGTCTGTACGGATGGCTCGGAGAGGGTCACCGCGAACAGCGCCGTTCCGCCCTCGCTCACGGGAGCTGCGTCGCCGACGGAGATCGTGGGCCGCGCCGCCGTCCCTGAGCCCGAGGCTGGCGCAGTCGGCGCCTCCGCAGGTTGCGCGCCGCCCGGGGGCAACGAGCCGTCGAGGATCGTCCCAACCCCGACCGCGTTGCCCAGCGACGCCCCCGTCGGAAGCGACAACATCAAGAGGAAGGTCTCGCTCTGCTCGACCTCGGAGTCTCCGAGCGTGCTGACCGCGATCGTCTGGACCCTCGTTCCGGGATCGAACACGATCGTGCCGAACGCACCGATGTAGTCTCCGGGAGCCTGATTCACGAGAGCCTCGTAGACCGACGGGTCCGGGAGCCGCACGAGAAGCTTGTCATCGCTCATCGTCGTCACGCGAGCGATCCCTTCGCGGATCGTGATCTCGCGAATCTGCCCCTTCTCTACGAGAGAGCGGAATTCCGAGTAGTCGGTTTCCTCCTCGGATGTGTTCGAGCCGTACCACGTCTGCAGAACGAGAATCCCGACGATCACGAGAATCGTGATGAACGCGATGTTCCGAAGATTCCGGCTCCGCATCTCTTTCATGGAATCCTTCTGCATGGTCGACTCCTCGACAAGTGCCGATTGTACCCCCGGCGCCGGAAGGCGTCAAAGACAGTTCTGGTGGAGATTCTGTGTGTTGCGATGCCTGCTAAGGCGTTCCCGGAGGGCGGCGAACGAGGATTCGCCAGATCTGGAGCTTGGGAAACCTCGCCTCCTCTCCATGCAGGAGTCGTCGCAGGTTCCCACGATGGGTTACCGTGATCAGCGCGGCAAGGGCCAACGTGAGGCCGAGCAAGAGCGGGTGGCTGAGGCCGTCACCAGAAGGGGGAAGCGCCGCGACGGCGATCGGCACGGTCCACGCTGCGGCGAGCGATCCAAGAGATACCCAGCCTGACGCGACGATGGCCGCGACGAACACCCCGGCGGCGATCGCCATCGGGATCGGAGCCACCGCGACGAGCATGCCTGCAGCCGTGGCGACACCCTTTCCGCCGCGGAAGCCCATGTAGACGGGGAAGATGTGCCCGATCACGGCGGCCAGTCCGCAGAAGATCGACGCCGCAGCCAGACCCACGGGAAGGTCGCCGCCGACGACAGGCGAGATGAGGAGCGCGGCGAGCACGCCCTTGCCGGTATCAAGGAGCACTACAGCGAGCCCGATGCGCCATCCCAAGACACGCCATGCGTTCGTCGCTCCGGCGTTGCGACTTCCCGCCTGGCGAACGTCGACGCCGCGCAGCACCTTTCCGAGCACCACCGACGACGGGAAGGCGCCAAGGAGGTACGCGAGCAGGAGATCGAGGGCGAGAATCACGCGCCGGTCTCCGCACGCAGTGCGCGATCGACGATCGCCGTGTCGAGGGTCGCAATCACAGCACCCCCGGGCCCCGAGTGGGTGCCGAGGGCCGGTCCGGCGTTCGCGATGAGGATCTGGGCCCGCGGGCACCGCTTTCGAAGTGCCCGCTCGTAGTGGCCCGCAAGCTCTGGAGCCTCCGAGTGGCTGACGATGAACAGAGGCGCCTCCGCGAGGCGTGCTGCGCGAAGCGTGCGGCGGAGAACGCTGCGGATTCCGGCGCGGCGTCCGAGCACCTTTCCGGCAGGCGCCACCCGGCCGTCGCGAAGCGTCAGGATCGGGAGGAGCCGCAGCCCTCGCGCGATGCGACCTTGCAGCGGCGAGAGACGGCCTCCGAGCACGAAGTAGCGCACGGTCGGAACGTAGACGAACAGAGAGCACGACTCAGCCGCGGCGAGAGCAACTCGCCCGCACGCGGCGGCGTCGAGCCCGCGCTCCGCAGCCCGCGCGACGGCCCAGACCACGCACGCTTCGCCAGCCGATGCCGTCCGGCTGTCCACAACCTCGATTGGAACACCACTTTCGTTGCTTACGAGCCCAGCCGCGCGGCGCGCGGAATCCATGGTCCCCGAGACTGCGGACGAGAGATGAACCGAGACGATCGACGCGTACCGGCGAGCGAGAAGGCGGTAGACCCTCTCGAAGTCGGCCGGGCTCGGCTGTGACGTGGTCGGAAGGCTCGTGCTTTGTGCGAGACGGGCGTAGAAGGTGCGCGGCGTGATGTCGACACCGTCCACGGCCGTATCGTCGCCGAACGCGACGCGGAAGGGCACGACCTGGATACGCCGCGCGGTCACGAAGTCGATCGGCAGGTCGCAGACAGAGTCCGTGACGACGGCTGTGCCGCTTCGATCCGTGTCCGCTGGCGCCAAGACCAACTGGGACCACATGTCGTCGACTTTGGTGGACGCGAGCGTGCCCGCATCGGCCAGCGCCTCGAGCGCAACGGCCGGGACGTTCGTGTGAACGTGGGCATGGAGGAGCGACTCGGTGCCGGCGACCACCACGGAGTCACCCAGTGTTGAGAGCAGGGCGAGAAGCTTGTCCCGGCGAAGGTCCGTGCCGCGCACCACCGCCTCGGTGCAGTAGCGGAAGTCGAGCGGCTCGTCAGAGGGAACGATTGGCGGTGCATCCTCGTGGGTGGTCTGGATCTGCGGATCCTCTCTGTGAGAAATCGTCTCGTGGAACAGGTGATCGCGGACCCCTTCGAGGAAGTGCACGAATCCGAGAGCACCGGCGTCGACAACTCCCGCGCGGCGTAGCACGGCCAGCCGTTGCGGCGTCTCAGCCAACGATCGCCGCGCCGCGCGGAGGCCCTCGTCGAGCAAGCTGCGGAAGTCGTGCGCTCGCTCCGCGCAGCACGCGCCAAGGTGCTCGGCGACGTCGCTCATCACCGTGAGAATCGTGCCCTCCCGCGGCTGGGCCAGGGCCTGACGTGCCCGCAAAGCAGCGTGGCGCATGGCCGTCGCGAAACGCTCGGTCGTGACGTGGACTCCGTCGCCAATCCCCTCGCGGAGCCCTTGGAAGAACTGCGCGAGGATGACGCCCGAATTGCCCTGGGCGCCGGCAAGAGCACTCGTGGCGAGCGTTGCGCCCACGGCGTCGAGCGAAGGCAGCGGCTTTCCGAGAGCAGCAATAATGGCCCGCATCGTCGCGGCGAGGTTCGTGCCTGTGTCGCGGTCAGGAACCGGGAAGACATTGATCTCGTTCAGATGGTCGCGATGTGCAATGACTCTCTTGGCGCCGGCGATGACGCACTGCCGCAGCGTCTCTCGCGACAGGACGGGAACGGCCATCGATGCGTGTCCGGTCATGCGATCATGGTACGGTACACCCCGGGGCGTCACAACGAAGGGCGCCCGTCTCGGGCGCCCTTCGTCTTCTGGACCTAGGGGACGATCGTGATCGGGACGAGGATTGCCTTACGCTCGGCGAACACGATCCAGACGAGGTGCCGGCCTGGCGCCATCCCGGTCGTGTCGATCGTGACAACCACTCCGTCGCTCAGGGTGCGGCTGGAGAAGGCGTACGTCGACTCCACTTGGGCGCCTCCGCCGGCGGCGTCGGCCGTGGGCTCGGTGACGCGGATCCACGGCCATCCCGTCGCGAGGCGGGCGGCCTGGGTGAGGTCGAGAGCGACTTCGAACCGCGTCCCCGCCGCGGCTGGCGTCGGCTCGAGCATCCGAGCGTATAGGGTCCACTCGGCTAGCGGTTCCGAGTTCAGCGCACCGGCGGTGGCCACGAGCGGACGACCTTCCGCGTCCTCTCCCCGAGTGACCACACCAAGGTTCGTGTGCCAGTTGTCTGCGGCGTCCGGAGCCAGCGGGTCCGTCCTCTCCATCGTGCCGAACGTCGCGGGATCTCCCGCCGGCCAGTCGGGGGACGCCGATTCGAAGGCGTTCGCGGTGTCGACAACGGCGCCCGCAGCATCCACAAGCTGCAGAATGTCGCCTTCCATCGACAGATTGAGCCGGTACGGCTTCTCCTCGTCGTATACGATGCCGGCGACGTTGCGAACCGTCTCGTCCGTCTTCCTCTCGATGACGAGATAGCTGCCGTCGTCATCGCGCGACTCGGCCGTGACGAGCCACGACACGTTGTCTTCCACTCGCTTCATGAACTCGATGTCTGCTTCTGAATCGAGGAGCGCAAGCTGGCACGCCGATGTCCCGGCGCCCTTGAGTACGCCGGCGAGCGTGATGTCCTTCCAGATGAGGTCTTCTTGCGTGACCGGCGCCTTCTTCCGCCAGCGGAGCGTCCAACCGGCGAGGTCGACGTCTTCCGTCCCGACATTCCGCAACTCCATCCACTGCCGTTCGGGATCTGCCGCCGTCCCCACCCAGGCCACTTCGTTGATAATGACGCGGCCCGTGCACCCGCCGGCTCCTCCTCCCCCGCCGCCGCCACCGACTGCTACGGTGGCCTCATCGCGGTTGTTTGTGAGGTCGGGGTCGGGAAGGCTCGATCCCGTGACGGCTGCGATGTTGACGATCTGCGAGCCTGCTGTCCCAAGATCCACCGTCGCCCAGACGTGCAGGACCACGGAACGCGCCGCAGCGAGGGCGCCCACCGCCCACGCGCCGAGGATCGGATCGTATCCACCGCCGCCGCTGTGACGAACGTAGGTGAGTCCGGCCGGCAGAAGGTCCGCGACTCCGATTGCGAGAGCTGTGTCGGGGCCGAGGTTTGTGAGCTCGATCGTGAACTCGACGGTCTCGCCTTCGTCCGGCGAGTCGTCGTCTACGTTCTTCACGATCTGGAGGTCGGCCGCCGGAATGTGGACGGTTGCCGACGCGCGGTTGTTCGAGAGATCCGGATCCACTTGCATGCCGGGCACTGCAATCGCCGTGTTCTCGATCGTGAGGCCGAGCGTCCCTTCGTCGACGCGAACGGTGAGTCGCAGTGCTGTGGTCGCGCCGACGGCGAGGTCGCCGACGGTCCACCGGCCGCTCGCGGGGTTGTACGCACCGCTTCCGTCGTCCGTGAGGTAGGTGATGCCGGTGGGCAGGATGTCGTCGGCGACGATCCCAGTGGCCGGATCAGGGCCGAGGTTGGCGACAACCAGGCTGAAGTCGACGAAGTCGCCCACCGAAGGCGTTGCATTGCCCGCGGTCTTCTGGATCGAGAGGTCGGCGGAGGGGGGAGTGACCGCCGCGGCTCCGTCGTCATCCTCATGCGTGACCACCGCGTTGGCGGGTGTGGAGTCCACATCCTGCTGGTCTGCCGAGCTGACTTCAGCTGCGCTCTTGAACGGTCCTTGCGGCAGAACCCTGACCTGAACCTCGAGGGTGGCGGACTGGCCCGAGGCGAGAGAGCCGACCGTCCAGGTCCCCGTTGCGGCCGAATAGAGGCCGAGCGATGGAGTGCTCGAGACGAACTCGAAGCCAGCGCCAAGCACGTGCCGAACGGAGACCCCGGTAGCCGGGGCCATGCCCATCGCGTTCGACAGGGTCACTGTGAAGGTCACGATGTCGCCCACTGCCGGGTGGCTCGTGTTGACAGTCTCGGTTAGCGAGAGATCGATCGGCTGATGCACGTCCACCGAGTGGCCGTCACTCACCGACGTCGTCTCGTCCGAGTCGGCTGTTGCCGTGTTGACGATCGGGCCGGGGAGATCGCTCTCCGTCACCGGGCCGTAGCTCAGGCTGTACGTGGCGGTCGCGCCAACAGCCAGGCTCGGAATCACGTCCGAGAGACCGAGCTTGGCGTCGACGACGCTCACGTTGTGCAGGGTCACGTTGCCGACGTTGGAGACGGCGATCGTGTACAGCACCGTGTCGCCAATCGTGACCGGACCAAGGTCGCCCGTCTTGAGGATCGCGAGCGAGGGAATCCACACCGTTGTCGCCGTTGTCCCGCAGTTGTTCGTTGGGTCAGGATCGTTCTCGGCGGCGATTGCGCACGCCGTGTTCACCAAAGACCCCGACGCGTCGAGGGAGACGTAGACCGTCAGCGTAAGTACAGCCGAT
>JBFYRA010000083.1:0-3354 GCA_041302485.1 Candidatus Bipolaricaulota bacterium | reverse complement strand
CGAACAACGGGTACAATCAGAGGTCGCGCGCCTCGCCAAGAGGCTGCGTCGAGACTAGCTACCCCGCCTGGGAGGGTGGAGCATCCCCCCCTCGGACGGAGGAGGAGGAACCATGGGTTTGACGGTAGAGAAGAAGGCGGAACTCGTTCGCGAGTTCGGACAAGGTGACAAAGACACTGGATCGGCAGCAGTCCAAGTCGCGCTCATGACGGAGCACATCGAACAGCTGACCGTGCATCTCAACCAACACAAGAAGGACTTCAGTTCGCAACGCGGACTACGACGAATCGTCGGCCTTCGCCGACGCATCCTGAAGTACATCAAACGCCGTGACTTGTCGGCGTACAAGGCGCTCATCGAGCGTCTCGAGATCAGAGGAGTCTGAGTACCTCCATGTACATTCGCGAAAGCATCCAGTTCAACGGGAAGGAGCTCGCCCTCGAGACAGGGCAGATTGCGCGGCAGGCCGACGGCGCCGTGTTGGCGACGTACGGGGACACTCATGTTCTCGTGACCGTCGTGACCGCCAAGGCCAAGGAATCGCAGAACTTCTTCCCCCTGCGGGTCGACTACGAAGAGCGGTTCTACGCCGCCGGCAAGATCCCGGGCGGCTTCTTCAAACGGGAAGGCAAACCAAGCGATGCGGCCGTCCTGAGCGGACGCATGATCGATCGCCCGATTCGGCCGCTCTTCCCTGAGGGCTACAACGAGGAAGTCCAGGTCATCGCGACGGTCTTGTCCGCGGAGCCGGACTGCTCGCCGGGCGTGCTCGCCATCCTCGGCGCCTCGGCCGCGCTCATGATCTCGAGCGCTCCGTTCCAGGGCCCGATCGCGGCCGTCAAGGTGGGGCGGAAGGACGGCCGGGTGGTCGTCAATCCCGACGCCGAGACGCTCGCGGCAAGCGGCGTCGACATCACGGTCGCCGGCACAGAGAAGACTGTGACGATGGTCGAAGGGATGATGGACGAGCTGTCGGAAGACGAGGTCGTCGAGGCGATCGAACTCGCGCACGTGGCGATCCGCCAGCTCGTCGATCTGCAGAAGGCATTCACCGAGCGCGTCGCGCCGGTCAAGACGCTCGTCGCGGAGCCTGCTCCCGTCGCGGGCGCGATCGGTGTCCAGGCGGTGCGCGATCTCATCTGGAACGAGTTCCCGAATCTGCACACCCTCGGGAGCAAGCAGGCACGCGCCGATTACGTCGACGTCTTGCGGGAGCGCGCGATCGAGAAACTGGCGCTGCGGGATCCGGTGGGCGTCGTCATGCCCGCGAGCGCGGCCGACGTGGGAGTTCAGGTCGAAACGCTCCTCCGTGACTACATGCGCGAGCAGATTCTCAATCGGGGACTCCGACTCGACGGCCGCGGCCCGGAGGACATCCGGCCGATCTCGTGCCGTGTCGGCGTTCTGCCGCGCACGCACGGCTCGTCGTTGTTCACGCGCGGCGAGACGCAGAGTCTGGGCATCGTCACGCTCGGAGCGACGCGGACGGACGAGCAGATCATCGACCAGATGATGCTCGACGGCCGCAAGCGGTTCATGCTGCACTACAATTTCCCGCCGTTCTCGGTCGGCGAGGTCGGCCGCATCGGCTCGCCGAGCCGCCGGTCGATCGGACACGGGTACCTGGCCGAGAACTCTCTCCAGGCGGTCATTCCTGCCGAGGAGGACTTCCCCTACGTCGTCCGCGTCGTGTCGGAGATCCTCGAGTCGAATGGCTCGTCGTCGATGGCCACGGTGTGTTCGGCGTCGCTCGCGATGATGGATGCGGGCGTGCCCATTCGGAAGGCCGTGGCGGGTGTGGCCATGGGCATGGTCGAGGACGCGGCGACGAACCGCCGCGTGATCCTCACCGACATCCTCGGCACCGAGGACCACTTGGGCGACATGGACTTCAAGGTTGTCGGCACGCGTGACGGCGTTACGGGTTTCCAGCTCGACGTGAAGGTCGGCGGGATCGACAGTACGACGCTGCGCCGCGCGCTCGATCAGGCAAAGCGAGCTCGCTCGGCGGTTCTCGATGAGATGGAGCGCGCGATTGCCGCGCCGCGCGAAGAGCTCTCGCCCTACGCTCCGAAGCTGATCACGATCACGATTCCGGTCGACAAGATCGGCCTGGTCATCGGACCGGGAGGAAAGACGATTCGGCAGATCATCGAGGACACCGGCGCGGAGATCGACATTGCCGACGACGGTACCGTGAGAATCGCGTCGGTCGACGGCGCGTCGGCCACCGCGGCCAAGGAGCGCGTCGAGGATCTGACGTCCGAGCTTGAGGTCGGAACGGTCCTCAAGACGCACGTGACCCGCATTGTCGACTTCGGCGCGTTCGTCGAGCTGCGAGGCGGCGGCGAGGGTCTCGTCCACGTCTCGAATCTGGCTTCTGGCTACGTCGACAAGGTCAGCGACATTGTGTCCGTCGGCGACGAGATCACGATCGAGGTCATTGGACAAGACAAGATGGGGCGCCCGGATCTGCGCCGGCTGGAGGAGGGCGAAGAGCCTGGCACCCACGAGCCACGGGCCCGCGAGCCCCGAGGGGGGCGGCGTGGCGACCGCGACGGCGGTCGGCGTGGCGCGGGCGGAGAGAAGCGGGCGGACCCTGCTCCTCGCGTCCAGATCAAGCAGGGAGACATCATCGACGGCACGGTGACGAACACGACGGATTACGGCGCGTTCGTCGAGCTGGCACCGGACGTAACAGGGCTGATCCACATCTCGGCGTTGTCGGAGGACTACGTGCGGCGCGTCACGGACATCGTGCACGCGGGCGATCCGGTCAAGGTCGAGGTGCTCAACATCGACGAACGCGGGCGGTACAAGCTGCGCCGCATCGAGCCTGAGGGCACGAAGCGTCGCGAGCCCGAGCAGGAACCGTCCGATGACACGGATCGCCCGCGGCATCGCGACCCCGAGGGACGCAGTCCCGAGGGACGCAGTCCCGATGGACACAGTCCCGATGGACACAGTCCCGAAGGCCGAGGTTCCGAGGGACACAGTCCCGAAGGCCGAGGTTCCGAAGGACGAGGTTCCGAACGACGCGGCTCCGAAGGACGAAACTCCGAGGGGCGAGGCTCCGAGGGACGAGGCTCCGAGGGACGAAGCTCCGAGGGACGAGGCTCTGAGGGACGAAGCTCCGAGGGGCGAGGCTCCGAGGGACGAGGCTCCGAGGGACGCGGTCCCGAGGGACGTGGCTCTGAGGGACGAGGTCCTGAGAAGCGAGGCCCTGAGCGGATTCCAGAGGGACGCGCTGTCGAGGAACGCCGCTCCGACGAGCATCGCACGGACGAACGTCGCGCGGAGAGCCGCAGGGACGAGACGAGCCGCGATGTGGAACGTCAAGACGCAGATCGCCGG
>JBFYRA010000024.1:0-5130 GCA_041302485.1 Candidatus Bipolaricaulota bacterium | reverse complement strand
TCATTGCGGACGGGCGGCCGGTCGCGCGGCTCGCGCTGCGTGACGCTGATACGGAGCGCGGCCTGACCGCGGCCCTGATCGGCGGCGAAGTGCTGCTCGATGCCAGCGGGTCGACCGATGTCGAGGGCGACATTGTCCTCTACGGATGGGATCTCGACAACGACGGCGTGATCGACCAAACGACCACCGGACCGACGCTCAAGGCGTCGTTCCCGGAGCCGGGCGAGTACGTCGTCGGGCTCACGGTGACCGACGACCACGGGAACGTCTCGAAGACGACCTTGTCGTTCTCCGTCGTGTCGAGCCTGACGGTCGAGCGGACGATCAACACGTACCTGCCGAACGATGAGACGATTGCCGGAGCCGTCGTCGAAGTCACGATCGTCATCTCGTCGAACGCGATGCTCGACGGGCTGGCCATGAGCGAAACCCTGCCCACGGGCTGGACGTTCCGCTCGATTGAGACCGACGGCGCGGCGCTGAAGACCTCGTCGACCGCGGCGGAGTGGGTGTTCCAGGAGCGCTTCGATCCCGGCGGCGAGAACTCGCAGCGGCAGATTCGCTACGAGCTCACGTCGCCCGCGACGGCTCCGAGCGAAGACAGGCAGTTCGTGACCCTGCGCGGCAGCGTGTTCAGTTCGTCGCCACGCATCACCGAGCCAACGCGTGGCGAGGACAAGATTACGGTTCTCAAGTACTTGTCCGTTCCGGTCGCGATCTCGTGCTGGGACGCGAAGGCAGCGGCCATCGACGTGCGGCTCGGTGCGAACGGGACGATCGCATTCGATCAGATCCAGTATGCGATGTCGCTCTGGAGTTCGGGCGGCGTCCTGCCGCGGACGAACAACGCGGCGATCGGGCTCGCGACGTTGAGCGACCTGATTGCGTACTGGCTCACGGGAACTTCGGTCTACGACCCGCTCCCTTAGCGGGCAAGTCTGCGGGGCCGCCGCCTCGGGGAGGGGCGGCGGCCCCCCGCAACGGAACGTGAAGAAGGAGGGGGCATGCGAAGAGGGGTTCGCATCACCATCATTGGTTTGCTGATCGCTGCCGCCGGTGCACTCGCGGCATCCGCCGCGTGGACGGCTGATTTCACGCCGTCGACGTGGAACCCCGCCGTGGGGGACGTCGTGCAGTTTTCGGTCTGCGAGTCGTGTCACGGGAACGTCGGCGCGCACGCGTATCTTTGGGACTTCAACAGCGACGGCGTCACGGATCTCGAGACGAGCTCGCCGACGGCCAGCTTCGTCTGCAGCGGCGAAGGGTTCTACGCCGTGAAGCTCACGGTGCGCGACGCGGGCGGGCGCGAGGAGACGCGGACGAAGGGCATCCTCGCGGGCACGATCCCCGTGTACGGCGTACGGCAGATCGTCGTTGAAGCCGATGGGGCTGCGCTCGTGTCCATCACGATCCGCGTCACGTCGCCGGCCACAGGCCTCGGCATCGAGGAGCCCATTCCGGCGGGTTGGCAGTCTGAGGTCATTGACGCGGCAGGGTCGCTCTGGACCTACAACGCGGACAAGCGCCAGCTTGAGGTCGTCTGGATGAGCAAAGTGACGGAGGGTGAGGAGATCGTGTTCACGTACCGTCTCTACTCGAACTACGCCTCGCAGCTGAAACAGCTCTCTGGCGCGGTTACTGGCTTCGTGAAGCCCAGCGACTCGATCAGCCAGCAGCGCTTCGCCGGGCAGATCTGCGGCGAGCTCTTCGTGCCGTAGCGCCGTAGTGACAGACGCGCAGGTAATTGACGGCGCGGGCCGACTTCGCTAGGAGTCGCCCGCGCCCTCTTCTTTGCTCCCGAGTTCGGCGGCGTCTTCGGTCGCGGAGCCGTCGCGCGGGCCGTTGGACGCGCCGAAAACGCGGCCGGTCTGCCACAGCGCGACGCCGAGCGTGGCGATCGCAGCAAGGGACAGGCCGAGGGCGGCCGGGAATCCCAGCTGGGGTCGAATGACCAGCGCGATCGACGGGATGCCGAGCGCGACGGCTGCCGTGGCGAGGGAGTGGACCGCGTAGCGCGACGCGGCGCTTCGCCGTCCGCGCGGCGGTAGCTGGCGGAAGAACCGCTGCATCGTGGCTGCGTCCCAGGCGAACAGGCCGGTTGTGCAGGCGACAAGCCCTAGGAGGAGTTGCCCCCGCATGGCGGCCGCGCCGGCGGCGGCAAGCGCAGCAAACAGCAAGAGTCCGTGGACGGGGGCCTTCGGACGGAGGACGAGCACGGCGACCCAGGCTGCCCCGGCGACGGCCGCGATCGCCGAAACGTACGGCCGGGCGCCGGAGAGGGCAAGGGCAAGCGCGCCGAACCCGCCCGAGGCTGCGGCGAGGATGATCGCGATGGCGCTCAACTCACCCTCCTTGCAGGCCGATCGAGCTGCGCGGCGCGGATCGCCGCGGCGAGCGGCCGCCGAACGTTCCACGGCACGACGTGGACCCCCAACGACTCCATGATCCGGAAGTCGATCGCCATCTCCAGTCTCCTCGCCTGGACGGCCAGCCGGAGCGCGTCATCGGCGGGCTCGACCGAGCACTCGAGTTCGACGGCATCCGCGTAGAGGACGAGCACCGAGCAGCCGCGGGCCCGGAGCTTGGCGGCGACGAGCGCGTCGCCGGCGCGCGACACCGGGCTCACGATGAAGACCTGCGATCCGCTCGGAAGCATCTGTAGCGGGAGGTTCGCGAGGTCCTCGAACGCAAAACTCTTCGCCGGGCGCGCGCGAGCGATGGCGCCGAGGATCTTATCGAGGTGGATGCGGCCGCCGGCGGGCTGGATCCAGTCGATCGTCTCGCCGTACATGAGGAAGCCGACGCGATTGCCCAAACGGATCGAGTGCGCGGCGAGGCTCGCCGCGGCGCGGCAAGAGGGCTCGAACGTCGACTCGGTGCCGGCGCGGACGTGTGCGTTGACGCGAACGTCGAGCACGACGATCACGTCGGTCATCCGTTCGTCCTCGTATTCGTTGACGAGCGGGCGGTCGTGCTTGGCGAACGAGCGCCAGTTAACGCGTCGGATGTCGTCTCCGGGGGCGTAGGCGCGGCAGCCGAAGAACTCGACGCCAGGGCCGGGAACCCGCGCCTTCACGGGGCCGACGGCCGTGTGGGTCTTGCGCGGACGAAGGGCGAGCGGCGGGAGCGGCTCGGTCTCCGGCATTGCGGCGACGGCGGAAGTGCAGTCGAAGCGGTACTCCTCGAGCGACAATCCGAAGCGAGCCCAAACCAGCACGCGGATCGTGCTCTGGACATGCAGGCCGCGATCCGTCTTCATGCAGTAGGAGGTTGTGACGACTCCGTCTCGCGGCAGCGGACCGCAGAAGGCCGGCTCGCCCGAGATGAGGGTCGCTCCTTCCGGCATCTGGTCGAGGACGGCGGCGAAGGCTACGGCGGGGCCGCGATTGGCGATCGCCAGGTGCATGTCGACGACGTCGCCCTCCGTGACGCGCCCGGAGGACGGAGCGCGCGTCGCTTCGAGAACGGGCCGCCGCAGGATCGTGTGCGATGCGAGCAGCAAGGCCGCGTAGAGAAGCGGCGGGATGCCGAGGAGAAGCAGCGCGGGCGAGCGGCCGTAGAGCCCGGCCACGAGGAACGCCGCGCCGAGCAAGAGGCCCACAGTCAGCCGACGGTCGCTCTGCATCCTAGGTGACCTTGGGCACGACGGTCGAGTCGAGAACCGACTGGACGACCGCTTCGGTCGACGCGTGCCGTGTCCAGAACTCCGGGCGCAGGATCATCCGGTGCGCGAGAGCGCAGACGGCGAAGCGTTTGACGTCGTCAGGAATCACGTAGTCGCGCCCCTCGATGGCGGCCCAGGCCCGGGCCAACTTGAGCAGGGCGAGCGACCCGCGCGGGCTGGCTCCGACGTACACGCTCGGATGGGCGCGCGTGCGGGCGACGAGATCGACGATGTAGGCGGCCACCTCGTCGCCGAGGATCACGGCTTCAACGGCCTGTCGCATTTCGAGAAGCTCCGCTGCCGTCGTCACCGCGGCGAGCTCGATTTCATCGTCGCGGCGCTCGGCACGGCGCCGCAGGATCTCGACTTCGTCCGCCGGAGACGGATACCCGACGGCCAGGCGGACGACGAACCGGTCGAGCTGGGCTTCCGGGAGCGGGAAGGTGCCTTCGTACTCGATCGGGTTCTGGGTGGCCAGCACGACGAACGGCTGCGGCAGCCGGCGAGTGTCGCCGGCGATCGACACCTGCATCTCCTGCATGGCCTCGAGCAGAGCCGATTGGGTCTTCGGTGTCGCGCGGTTGATCTCGTCGGCGAGCACGATGTTCGCGAAGACGGGGCCCGGCGCGAGCACGAACTTGCTGGTGTCGCGATCGAAGATGTGCGACCCGGTGATGTCGCTAGGCAGGAGGTCCGGTGTGAACTGGATGCGCCGGAAGTCGAGCCCGAGGACGCGGGCGAAGCTACGTGCGATCAAGGTCTTGGCGAGCCCGGGGTTGTCGACGAAGAGGACATGGCCCCCGGCGAGGATGGCCGCGGTCACCTGGCGCAGGACGTCGTCCTTGCCCACGACGGCGCGGGCCACCTCCCGCACGACCGCCTCAGACCTCTCCTTGACGCGTTGTACGTTCATGCCGCCTCCTCTTGTTGGCGCTCCAGACAGGCGAGAGCCTCTCGGACGAGCTCGGAGAACTCAGGGCCTGACAGATTCATCATCTCGTGGTGTTCGAGGAACTCTGCGACGCGCGGGCTCGTCTCCCGAAGCCGCTGGCGCGCGAGCTCCCACGCGCGCTCTTCCGTGCCACCGTGCTGACACATGGCAAGGTCCGTCCCGATGCGGACGAGGCGCCGAACGACCCGCGCTTGCGCGAGTCGGCTCTCGCCGACAAGCCGCAACGAATGAGCGAGCGGCGCCAGCGAACCGGCCGGCAAGACGGTCGGCTCAGGATCGCGAAGGCGATGCCAGTGCGGACGCACGCGCAGGGCCAGCGCGACGAGGATCGGGGTCACGAGGACGACCGGAATCACCCAGACCACTGCCTGCGGCAAGATAGCGAGAGCCTGCCACAGCGAGGCGCCGTGCTGCATCGGCTCGGCGAGCATCGCGAACAGCAGGAAGACCAGCGCGAGCACGCATGCAGCCGGGATCAGGACGGCAGGTCGGCGGATCATGTTGTGGGGGCGGC
>JBFYRA010000023.1:0-9380 GCA_041302485.1 Candidatus Bipolaricaulota bacterium | reverse complement strand
TCAACGCGCTCGGCGGCGGGCTGACCAAGCGCCGGGCGAAGATCGAGGTGCGCGACGTCCACTCGTCGCACTACGCACGGATCTGCCCGATCGAGACGCCCGAAGGCCAGAACATCGGCCTCATCACGTCGCTCGCCTGCTACGCGAGCGTCAACGAGTATGGCTTCCTCGTCTCGCCCTACCGCAAGGTTGTGAAGGGCAAGGTCACTGACCAGATCGACTACCTGATGGCCGACGACGAAGAGCACCTGCTGATCGCCCCGGCGACCGCTGCAGTCGCCGCGAACGGGCGGCTGCTGGGTGAGCGCGTTGAGGTCAGAACCGGGAGAGAGGACGTGAAGTTGGTGCCGCCCGCGCAAGTGGACTACATCGGCGTCTCGCCCCGAGCTCTCGTGGGCATCTCGTCTGCGTTGATCCCGTTCCTCGAGCACGACGACTCCAACCGCGCGCTGATGGGCGCCAACATGCAGCGGCAAGCGGTGCCGCTCCTGCGGCCCGAAGCGCCGCTCGTCGGCACGGGACTCGAACGGCAGGCGGCGATGGATTCCGGCATGCTCCTCCTGGCGGAGAAAGACGGGGATGGGACCGTCGTCGAGGTGGATGCGGCCCACATCACCGTCAAGAAGGGCAAGAAGCGCCACGTCTACCCGCTTGTGAACTTCGAACGGTCGAACCAGGACACGATCCTTCACCAGAGGCCCGTTGTCGCGGAGGGCGACGAAGTGAACGTCGGCGACCTTCTGGCTGACGGGCCGTCGAGCGAGTCGGGCGAACTGGCGCTGGGGCGCAACCTGCTGGTCGCGATCATGCCGTTCGAGGGCTACAACTACGAAGACGCGATCGTCGTCAGCGACCGACTCGTGCGCGAGAACCTTCTCGACTCGGTGCATATCGAGGAATTCGAGGTCAAGGCGGAAGAGACGAGGTTGGGGCCGGAAGAGATCACGTCCGACATCCCGAACATCTCGAAGGAAGACCTGAAGAACCTCGACGAAGACGGGATCATCCGCGAGGGTACCGTGGTTCGGACCGGCGACATCCTCGTGGGCAAGATCACGCCGCGCGGCGAGTCCGAGCCGACGCCGGAGGAGAAGATTTTCCGTTCGATCTTCGGCGAGCGCGCCCGCAACGTGCGAAACACGTCCCTGCGCATGCGCCCGGTCTCGGGCACGGCGAAGGTCATCAAGGTGAAGAAGTTCTCGCGCGACAATGGTGACGAGTTGGACGCCGGCGTCAACGAGCTTGTGAAGGTGTTCGTCGCGCAGCGCAAAGTGTTGTCGATCGGCGACAAGCTCGCGGGCCGGCACGGAAACAAGGGCGTCATTTCCACGGTCCGCCCGATGTCGGAGATGCCGTTCCTTCCTGACGGAACTCCCGTCGACGTCGTGCTGAATCCGATGGGTGTTCCGTCGCGCATGAATCTCGGCCAGATCTTCGAGGCGAATCTCGGCTGGCTCGCGCACCTGCGCGGCGAGGTCGTGGCGAGCCCGATCTTCGACGGCGCTCACGAGGACGAGATCCTGCAGGCGCTGCACAAGGAACGGGAGAAGGCCGGACTTGCCGACGGCGACGACTACGACGGGAAGGTCACGCTGCGGGACGGACGGACGGGCGAGCCGTTCGCGCGTCCGATCACGGTGGGTTACATGCTGATCTTGAAGCTCGAGCACATCGCCGATGAGAAGATCCACGCGCGGTCGACCGGACCGTACGCCCTGATCACACAGCAGCCGCTCGGAGGCAAGGCGCAGTTCGGCGGCCAACGGCTTGGCGAGATGGAGGTGTGGGCGCTCGAGGCATACGGGGCGTCTGCGCTCCTGCAGGAGATGTTGACCCTGAAGTCGGATGACACGCGAGGCCGCATCCAGCTCTACAAGGCCATCCTGAAGGGAGAGGAGTTCCCGAAGCCAGGCCTCCCAGAGTCGTTCAAGGTGCTGTTGCGTGAGCTTCGGAGCCTTGGCCTGTATCCGCGGGTCTACGACAAGAACGACCATGAAGTCGACATCCCCTAGCGGCGACGGTGAAGAACGAGCCGCCGGTGGCGTCCTCTTTCACGATGAGGACGGCCGGCGGCTCTTCCTTCTGTTGCGACACGAGCAGGGGGGGCACTGGGGATTCCCGAAAGGGAGGATCGAGGCGGGAGAGAGCGAGCTCGCTGCGGCAATGCGCGAGATCCGCGAAGAGACTGGCATCTCGAACATCGAGCTCGTCGACGGCGTTGCGGTGACCAGCCGCTACCCGATCCTGCGCGACGGTCGCTCTCTGTTGAAGACGGTGACCTACTTCGCGGCGCGGGTCCGAGGCGAGCCCGTCGCTCTGTCGCACGAGCACACCGACGCGCGATGGGCCACGACCGCCGAAGCGTCGCGCATCCTCACCCATGCAGAGAGCCGCCGGGTGCTGCATGCTGTGGAGAGCGCGCTGGCCAGCGTCCGCGTGGTCTGAGGGGGAGAGATGGCTGACATCGTGCGCGAGTTCAATGAGCGGAGGGAAGAGGGGAATCAGGCGATCCTCGACGAAGGAAGCCTGTTGCTCAGGCGGTTCTTCGCTCTCGACCACGACGCGTACGCCGAGGGTGCGCTCTCGTGCAAGGAGAAGGAACTGCAGGGTCTCGTCGCGTCTGCCGTCTTGCGCTGCGATGACTGCGTTTCCTACCATCTCGTCAAGGCGCGCGCGTGCGGCGCGTCGCGCGCCGAAGTGGTGGAGAGCTTGTCCGTGGCATTGGTCGCGGGCGGATCGATCGTAATTCCGCACCTGCGCAGCGCGTTCAAGATGCTCGACGCTCTCTGGGCGGACGAGTCGGCGGACCGCGCCCCGGCGGGGGGCGCGGAGAAGACGATCGAGAAGGGAAAGGCATGAACAAGCTCGGGTTCATTGACGATGCGCTGGCCGACCTGCGCGAGAAAGGGCTGTACAACACGATCCGCACGATCGAGAGCTCGGTCGGTGCGTGGGTGAGGATCGACGGCAAGCGCGTCCTCAACATGTGCTCGAACAACTACCTCGGATTCGCCAACGACCCGCGTCTGTGCGAGGCGGCGAAGCGCGCGATCGACGAATACGGCGTGGGGCCCGGCGCGGTGCGGTCGATTGCCGGGACGATGACTCTGCACGTCGAACTCGAACGCCGCATCTCGCGATTCAAGGGAACCGAGGCCGCGTTGTCCGTACAGTCGGGCCTCAACACGAACCTCGCGACGATCCCGCTCCTGACGGACAAGGACGACATCCTGTTCACCGACGAACTGAACCACGCCTCGATCATCGACGGAGCGCGGTTGACGAAGGCGCAGCGCGCCATCTACCCGCACCGGGACGTCGACGCGTTGGCCCGCCTGCTCGAAGAGAATCGGTCGATTGCGAAGAAGCTCATCATCACCGACGGCGTCTTCTCGATGGACGGCGACCTCGCGCCGCTGCCGGGCATCGTCGAGGTGGCCGAGCGCTACGGCGCGCTGGTCATGGTTGACGATGCGCATGGCGAGGGCGTGTTGGGGCGCAACGGGCGCGGCATCGTCGATCACTTTGGCCTGCACGGGCGCGTCGACATCGAGTGCGGGACGATGTCCAAGGCGTTCGGCGCGATGGGCGGGTACATCGCCGGGAGCGCGAAGATCGTCGAGTACTTGCGACAGCGGGCACGGCCGTTCCTCTTCTCGTCCGCGGCCACTCCTCCCGACGTCGCCGCGTGCATCGCGGCGATCGACATTCTCGAGGCATCCGACGAGCCGGTGCGCAAGCTGTGGGACAACGCGCGCGCGTTCAAGAAGGCTCTTACTGACCTCGGGTTTGACCTCGGGGTGAGCGAGACGCCGATCACGCCCGTGATGCTCGGCGAGGCGACGACGGCGTGGGACTTCTCCAAGGCGCTGTTCGCCGAGGGCGTGTTCGCGACGGCGATCGCATTCCCAACGGTGCCGAAAGGCAAGGCACGCATCCGCGTGATGATGTCGGCCGCGCACAGCGCCGACGACCTGAAGTTCGCCGTCGACGCCTTCGCCAAGGTGGGTCGGCGGCTGGGGGTGATTGGGTGATGATTCGGCGAGCGATCTCGACGTCCGACGCTCCGGGAGCCATCGGACCGTATTCCCAAGGAGTGCGCGCGGGCGGCCTGTTCTACACGTCCGGCCAACTGCCGCTCACGCCGTCGGGCGATCTCGTCTCGGACGACGTCGGGCGCGCTGCGCGCCAGGCGCTCGAGAATGTGCGTGCTATTCTCGCTGCGGGCGGCGCGACGTTGAAGGACGTCGTGAAGGTGACCGTCTACCTCACCGACATGGCGCAGTTCGCGGCCGTGAACGAGGTCTACGCGCAGTTCTTCTCCGAGCCGTATCCGGCGCGGACGTGCATCGCGGTGGCCGGCTTGCCCCGCGGCGCCCTGCTCGAGATCGAGGCCCAAGCCGTCGTGCAGTGAGAGGAGTCTGTTCCGGCGGCTTCTTCGACGCGCACTGCGACGCGGCGATGATCGTTGTCGACGACGGAGCGGATTTCGCCAGCGGGACGCCGCGGCTTCATGTCACGCTTGCCGGTCTCGAGGCCGCAGGTGTGCGCGTCCAGGTCTTCGCGTCGTGCGCCGTGTACCCCGAAACCCCGCCCGATCGTGTCGCCGCGCGTGGCGTCGCGATGATCGACGCCGTCTGGGAGATGGCGCGCGCTTCGGGTGGCCGCATGGCCGTGGCCGTCTCGGGCGAGGACGTTCGCGCGGCTCTCTCCGGCGGGCCAATTGCCGCCCTGATCTCGCTCGAAGGCGCCGATCCACTCGATGGGCGGGCCGAGAACCTGCGCTCGCTTCGCGATCGCGGCGTGCGTAGCGTGATCTTCGCCTGGAAAGACAACGAGTTCTCCGGCACGGCCTTCGGAACGAATCGTCCGTTGTCGCGCGAGGGATTCCGCCTGCTCGGCCTCGCCGAGGAGCTCGGCGTGATCGTCGACGTGTCGCACCTGTCGGACGTCGCGTTCGCCGATGTCTGCCGGGCGAGCACGCGCCCGTTCATCGCCAGCCACTCGAACTGCCGAGCGCTTTGCCCCCATCCGCGGAACCTGACCGACGCGATGATCCGCGACATCGCCGATCGGGGCGGCGTGGTCGGCATCAACCTCGCGCCGTACTTCCTCGATCCGGACGTCGCCGCGGCCTATGCGGCCCTTCGCGCGGAGAGCCTGGCGCGCGGAGACACGCCCGAGGTGAAGAGCGAGATCGCGGCACGCCGCCGCGACGTGGCGCGCCCGGCGCTCGAACTCGTTGCCCGGCACGTGGTTCACGCGATCGACATCGGCGGCGAGGACTCGGTCGGGCTGGGAGGCGATCTCGACGGGATCGAGGTCCTTCCTGCGGAGGTCGAGTCGGTTGCCGACTACGTGAAGTTGCCGCCTCTCTTCCGCGCGGCCGGGTTGTCGGAGCGACAAGTCGCGAAAGTCTGCTGCGGCAACTTCGCGCGGGTCACTTCGGAGCTTCTCCGCTAGGCCGGACGTTGGAGGGCGAACAGAGCGTCGAGGGCCTCGCGATAGCGCGGCCCGAGGACCGCGCTATCGGTCGATTCGGGCTCGTTCGCGAGCGTGGCGAACGGGACGTTCCGTCCGCCGACCCCGAGGAAGCCGCGTAGGGCTCCGTCGGTCAGATCACTCCAATCGTCGGCGCCATAGGTGCGTTCCATCTCCTCGCGCGGCACGGAGTGCGACAGAATCCCGCTTCGTCGCTTCTCGTCGTAGCGGGCGAGATTGCGACGCCACGACTCGTCAAACGAAACGGCGAGATACAGCGCCGCTGCCCGGTCGAGGAGCTCTGGCGCGAGCCGAGCGAGCGCGTCGCGGTAGGCGGACGGGCCGCCGCGCGAGAATTCGACGACGAGCGTCGTGCCCGCCGGATCGCGTCTGGAACGGATCGCGTCGTTGAGCCGCTCGATCAGGAAGGGCCACAGGCCATCGTCGGAGACGACGTAGTTGCCGTCGGCGCGCCGCGAATGCAGGCGAGGGCGGCCGAGACGCTCCCAAGCGTCGTCTTGCTCGAACGTTTGCCACAGGATGGGAAAGTCATCGGCGATCGCCAGGCGCCCGACGTGGAATTGGTGCGCGCGCAGCGCCGGGTCGGCGCGCCGCATGAAGTCGATGAACTCGCTCTTGCCGCTCGCCGGGCGGCCGAGGAGCAAGAGGACGTCGAACGTCGGAATAGCGGGGACCTCGCTTTGGCGATACGAGAGACCGAGGGCGGCCTCGAAGTCCCTCGCGGTCTCGCTCGCGGGACGGTCGGCGCCGACGACGACGCACGACGTGCGTCGCGCGGTGTGCCAGCGATCGAGCTCGGCGCGAAAGCGACGCAGCCGCTCGGCGTCGATCGCGTAGCGCGGCGTGCCACGCGCCTCCTGCCGCGCGATCGACTCCTCGATGGGGATGTCGAGCCGGACGAACAGGTCGGGCTGCGGCATCTCGCGCTCGAGGCGGGGGTAGGCCGCTTGGAACCCACGATCGTCGAGAGCCACCGAGTAGGCGTAGTGAACGCCGAGGTGGGACTCCTCGAGGCAGAGGCCGCCCGACGCGACGATCGCGGCAGTCTCAGCCCGCCGCCGAGGCAGCGCCGCGACGAGGGCTCGCGTCAGGCGATCGCGCTCGCGGAAGAGGTCGATCCCCTCCTCCTCGACGACGGACTTCACGAGCTCGGGCAGGATGCGGACATCGTGCGGATAGAACCGCGCGAGCAGGGCAAGCATCTCGCTCTTGCCGACGGCCGGGAGGCCTTCGACGACGATGTGACGGCCGGACGGTTTCATGGGCTGATTCTAGCCGCTCGGCGGCGCGCTCTCGGGGGCGGCGTCGGCCGCTCGGACGCGGTTCTGGACCTCGTCGGCTCGATCGGTATAATGGCCTCCACGGAAGGAGCCTGGGGAATTGAAGAATCTGATCATCGTGGAGTCGCCGACGAAGGCCCGGACGATCGGGCAGTACCTTGGAGACGGGTTTCGCGTCCTGTCGTCGCAGGGACACGTCCGCGATCTTCCCGCCGACGAACTCGGCGTCGACATCGAACATGGGTTCGAGCCGAAGTTCGAGAGCGTGGCGAAGAAGGCGAAGCTCCTGACCGAGCTGCGGAAGGCGGCGAAAGAGGCGGACATGATCTTCCTCGCAACCGATCACGACCGCGAGGGGGAAGCGATTGCTTACGACCTCTACACCATCCTGAAGAAGGTCGTGAAGGACGACGGCGCGTTCGCCCGACCGATCTTCAACGAGATCACGAAGCCGGTGATCCAGGCGGCGCTGCGGAACCCCGAGCAGATCAACCTCGACCGCGTGGAGGCTCAGCGCACGCGGCGCGTGCTCGACCGCCTCATGGGGTACCTCGTGAGTCCGCTGTTGTCGCGCACGCTGGCAGGGAACCGGTTCGCCGGCCTCTCGGCGGGGCGCGTGCAATCGGTGGCGCTGCGTTTCCTGTGCGATCGCGAGAAGGAGATCGCAGGCTTCGTCCCCGAGGAGTACTGGGAGATCGAAGCCGCGCTTGCGAACGGAGAGAGCTTCCGAGCATTGGTAACGAAGAAGGGCGGCGACAAGCTTCTCGTCCGCAGCGCGGCGGAGGCCGACGCCGTCGAGCGAGCCCTGCGCAAGGCAAAGCTGTGCGTCGCCTCGGTCGACGAGAAGGATCGCCAGCGGCATCCCGCGGCACCGTTCATCACGAGCTCTCTGCAGCAGGCAGCTTCGTCGTTCCTCGGCTTCTCGCCGAAGCGCACGATGGCGATCGCCCAGGAGCTGTATGAGGGAATCGGCTTGCCCGACGGATCCGAGGGACTGATCACGTACATGCGTACCGACTCGGTTCGTCTGTCCGACGAAGCGGTCGCCGGGGCGCGCGAGGCGATTCGGGAGACGTTCGGCAAGAAGTACCTGTCGGAGAAGCCGAGGGCGTTTGAGAACAAGCGCAAGTCGCAGGACGCGCATGAGGCGATCCGGCCGACGGACATCGCGCGGACGCCGGACGCGGTGGCCAATTACCTGACTCCGGAGCAGCTGAAGCTGTATCGGCTGATCTACGGGAGATTCCTCGCGACGCAGATGGCCAGTGCCATCTACCGACAGCGCAGCGTCGCTGTCGAGGCGGGGGCGTACACGCTCGAAGCCTCGGGAAGCGAGCTCTCGTTCGACGGTTTCCTGCGAGCACTTCCGGAGCGGCGCGAGAAGGAGGCGACGTTCCCACCGAAGCTCCCGGTCGGGCGGACCCTCGCGCTCGCGGAGATTGAGAAGCTGCAGAAGTTCACAGAGCCGCCCCGTCGCTTCAGCGAAGCGGGTCTCGTCAACGTGCTCGAGAAGGAGGGCATCGGCCGCCCCAGCACGTACGCGTCGATCGTATCCGTGATCCAGGAACGCGGCTACGCGGTGAAAGACGGGGCAAGTGTCCGGCCGACGCTGCTCGGGCACATGGTGGTCGATTTCCTCGCCCAGTACTTCTCCGAGACCGTGGAGCCGAAGTTCACAGCGCATCTCGAAGAAGACCTCGACCGGATCGAGGAGGGCGAGATGAGCCGCGCCGAGGCGCTGGACGAGTTCTACAAGCCCTTCTCATCCCGACTGGAGGCGCTCGAGGCGATGATCGAGACGGCGGAGGAGCGACCGTTCCGCGTGCCGACGGACGTCACCTGTTCGGCATGCGGCGGGCCGATGGAACTCCGCTACTGGAAGGGAAGCCACTTCCTCGGCTGCTCGAACTACCCCGACTGCCGCAACACGGTCAGCCTTCCGCCGGACCTCGATGTGAAGTACGGCTCGGACAAAGTGGCCGTACAGGCGGCGCTCGACAAGGCAGCCCAATCCGCCGCCGCAACGCAGGAGTGTCCGAAGTGCGGAAAGGCGATGGAGCTGCGTTCGGGGCGCTATGGTCGCTATTACAAGTGCGTCGATCCCGAGTGCGCGGCCACGGCGTCGGTGTCTACCGGCGTCGCGTGCCCGGCGTGTGCCGACGGCGTTCTCGTAGAGAAGTACTCGTCGAAACGTCGCCGGACGTTCTACAGCTGTGACCAGTACCCGAAGTGCCGTTTCGCTGCCAGCGACCGGCCGGTGAAGGTGTGCCCGTCGTGCGAGGCAGGAGTCCTCGTGGAGAAGTCGGGCGAGCTGCGCTGTACGACGAAGGAGTGCGGCTACCGCGAGGAACTCGCCGACGCGGCACCCGCTTCCGATCCGGAGTAGGCTTTCGGGGATCGAGAGGCGCGCCCGAGAACGCGACGGGTCACGGTACCGGCAGAACCAGATCGCTGAGAGAGTGCGCGCTACGCCGCGTTGCCGCTATGCGGCCTCGGATAGGAGCTTGAACCACTCCAGCCGCTGCTTGAGGTCGGAATCCTGAAGCTTCGCGAGCGCTTCCTTCTGGATCTGTCGAACGCGTTCGCGGCTGATTCCGA
>JBFYRA010000018.1:0-2785 GCA_041302485.1 Candidatus Bipolaricaulota bacterium | reverse complement strand
ACCACGTGCTTGCCGCCTTCGGGCGGCAGACAGAGAACAGCAATCCGGGCGCCTTCGGAGCGCTCTATGACGCCCTACCCGACGACATTCCCGGACTGTGCCACGTCGTCCAGAACTGCGTAATTCACATGTTCTGGATCCGGGAAGCGACGTACGGCATCACGCTCGCGGGGGATCGATCAGAACGACCCCGCGGCGCTCAGCGAAGCGCTCGGGCTCGCAGACACGCATCCGCGGATTCGCGAGCCCGAAGGATACGTCGTCCCGCCGTGGGCGCCGGAGCCCGGTTGGGGACTCGACGTCTAGCGAGTCGCGAAGGTCTCGCCGCGCTGGCGGCCCCTCGCAAACTAGGGTAGGGCCGTCCGCGTGATCTTGACGACGATGCCCGAGGCCGTCGGATCGGGGCATCGCACAAACTCAGTCGTTACGCCGTCCGGGTCGATCTCCTTCTCGTACGGCGTCCCGCGGTAGCGCCACGCAAGCGTCCCTCCGTTCTCGAGAGTTCTCAGGAACCCCGAGAGGCTGTCGACGAGCCACGGGCAGAGAAGGCCGAGGTCCTCGGGATAGCGAAACGTCTGCCCCTTCTCGTAGCTCTCGTACATCCAGGCGCAGATCCCTTCCTTGACGAGGTCGGGATGCGTTCCATCCGGACGAGGCCGCCCGCCCTTGCCTTCGACGATCTCGAGCTCGATCGTGTACTCGCGCATTGCGGTCTCCTCGCTCACGGCAGCTCGAGAGGCTTGCGGAACCAGATGTCGGTCCGCTCGGTCACATACCCCATCCGTTGGTAGAAACCGAACGCGCCGCTGTCGTTCTCCGAATCAACCCCCAACTCGGCTTCGTCCATGCCCTCATCTCTGAGGGCGTGGAGGCTTCGAACAAGAAGGGCCTTCGCCAGGCCGCGGCCACGCCACCGACGGCGGACGAACACGTGCTCGGTGTAGCCGCGTTTCCTGTCTCGCTCACGGTTCGCCACTTCGTCGACACGCGGAAGCACCATCCCGGCCACTTCGTCCCTGTCCCACGCCACCTGCCAGAGGCGCGGCGTGTGCGACGCGTCGGAGAGCCATCGCGCGTACCGACTCTCATCCCACTGCTCTGCAACGACCTCGAACAACTCCTGATTGACTTCCGCCTCGGCTTCCCAGATCCGACGCATGTGGTCTGCCGCCACGGGCCTGACCTCAAGACCCTCCGGAGGCGTTCCTCCCTCGGGATCCGGCACGCTCTCCAGCGGGCGCACCATGTTCCGGAAGTGTCGCACCGCCTCATATCCCTCTGCCTCTAGCGCGTCGATCCACTGCGTCTGGCTCTCCGTCGCCCACCCCTGGAAAGAGCGCTCGGGAAGTGAGGGATGCCTGGCCGCCATCGCGCGAACCCGTCGATCGCCCTCGCGAACAAGCTCCGGCCATACGCCAGGCTTGCGCCACTCCGGTAGGAGGAAGCTCGTCTGCGGATAGACGCGCGCTCCGTTTCGCGCCGTGTACCAGCTGACACGGCTGACACCCACTTCGGTCGCCGAAGCGCCCGACGCGGGCGCCAGAGCGAACACGAGCTGCTTCTGGGGATCGAACCTCGCCGTGGGCGCGCACCACGCCCTGATCTCGTCGAGTGTCGGCGCCCAGTCGTCGGCATCCGCCTGCGAGCTTCCCGAGGCGATCGCGCGCATCAGCTCGTAGTCCGACTCGTCTCGGAACGGGCGGAACGTCACCCGCGACGAACAGCAAGTCCCATCATCCCCGTACGTCGGCATGGGCGGATTGTGCGCCGCTCGCCGCGCTCAGGCCAGCCTGCGCCGCCCAACGCGGGCACGATCCTGAGGCGAGTCTGTGTCAGCGCCGGCCCGTAGCGGTAGAATGGGACCATGAAGCCGACATTCTCGGGACAGAGAGTCAACTACATCGGGCCTGCGACCCTGGTCGTCGGGGAACAGAAGATCGCCGGGAAGGCTCTGATGTGCGGGACGCTCTACGTCGAGATCGGAGCAGCCACGAGTGTAGCTGCAGCATCGACGCAGCCCGGCTTCAGGCCTTCGGACATCAGCGGAACCTTCACCGCCGGCGAAGCGGCAGCTCTGTCCGGGATCAAGCCTGGCGAGGCGGAGCTCGTGTGGAAGAACAACGGTAAGGACGCGACACTTCCCATCTCCGTCGCCGCGCCGCGCGACGACCGCGCCAAGTTCGCCGCGCGCAGCTCGTAGGATCGACGCTGAAAGACGGAAACCCGAGTACGAGTGCACGGTCCGGGGTCCTCAGCGCGCAGTCGCCACATCCTCCCGTGGCGTAGTCGTTCGCGCGTATTCGGCGTGGCGGTTCACGATCCGGAAACCGATGGACTCGTAGAGCCCGCGCGCCGCAACATTGTCTTCGCCGGTCGAGACACAGACCCGGTTCATCCCGCGCGCCTTCATGCGGCGCAGGCACTCCAGCAGGACAGCGCGGGCTAGTCCTTGCCGTCGATACGCCTCGCGCGCGCCAACAGGACCGAGGTCGCCGATCTTGTTGACGGGGTCGAGCCAGCCGTTGACGTACGCGGCCATCGTGCCATCCGGCGCGACGGCCACCACGTCGAGGTCGCGGTCGTATCCGGGCATCCGCATGAACCGCGCGTACTGCTCATCGGTGACCTCGCCGACCGTCCACGGATGCCACACCTCGCGGTGCGCTTCCGCCCGAAGTGAGACCTCGGCCGGGTCGTCGGAGAGCGAGCGGACCACGTAGCCGGGAGGCACCTGCTGCTCCCCGATGGGCGCAGCCAGCGAACGCAGCATGTTGACCTCAACGTA
>JBFYRA010000015.1:0-3233 GCA_041302485.1 Candidatus Bipolaricaulota bacterium | reverse complement strand
ACGAACGACGCCTCTCTGGGTCACGGCTTCGGCGTCGACTGCATCGAGCTCCGACCGTGAGGGCGCAGTTCCATCTGTCCCGCTCGATGCGAGATTGCGAGTGAGCCCGACACGAACATCGTTATTCCTCAGCGCGCCTTGAAATCTGTCTCGGATTCCCTAAAATGACCTTAGGATCCTAGTAAAAGGAACGGTAAGGACGATGTACACGGTTCACGAGCTGGCAGAGATCCTGTCGCTGCACCCGAAGACGGTGCAGCGGTTCATTCGCGAGGGAAAGATCAAGGCGACGAAGATCGGGCGGGAGTGGCGCGTGCGCAAGGAAGACTTGCGGGACTTCGCCCACGCCGAGCTGAGCGCGCCGCGTCCGGACGAGCCTCGGGCGACGACACGTCTTGCGGACCGCGTACAGGTGTCGGCCGTGATCGAGCTCGATGAGGGTCACTCGAGCGAGGTGTCACGCATCTCCAACAGCTTGATCGCCGTGCTCAACAGCAAAGACACGCGGTTCGGCGAGGCTCGCTACGACCTCGTCTACCACCCCGAGGTTCGCAAGGCGCGCTTCGTCGTCCACGGGACTCCGCTCTTCATCCGGACGCTGCTCGAACTTGTGGACGTGCTCCTACAGCAGGATGCCCCGGCGGAGGAGTAGGAGGCTGTTGTGGCTCAATCCGTGTTCAAGAGCGAACGGGGCCGGCAAGCCATCGTGGCCTGCACCGAGAGGGCCTTGAGCAAGGCAGGTTCTCAGGTTCCGTTTCGCCGGCGCATCGTCGAGACCGCGATCGCGAAGACACACCTCATCGAAGCCGGCCCCCAAGACGGACCGCCGCTCCTGCTCTTGCACGGCACGGCCAGCAACTCGGCAACCTGGTTCGCCGACATCCCGGTCTGGGAGTGCCACTACCGCGTCATCGCGGCCGACATTCCGGGGGAGCCGGGGTTGAGCGAAGACCGGCGGCTCACGCTGGCGAGCGAGGAGACAGTGTTGTGGCTGGGCAGTCTGCTAGATGCGCTGGGACTCCCGTCCGTCCGTATCGTCGGGATGTCGCTCGGCGGATGGATCGGCCTGCGGTTTGCGACTCGACGTCCTGAGCGAGTTCAGGCGCTGTCCCTCATCTCCGCATCAGGCTTCGCGCGACCCAAGATGTCGTTCCTCGTCGTGGCGTTGCCGCTGACCCTTCTCGGCGACTGGGGCCTGAAGCGAATCAACCGCATCGTCTGCCGCGGCATCGAGATCCATCCCGACGTTGAGGAGTTCATGAACCTCGCGGGGCGCCACTTCCGGCCGCTGCTCGAACCGGTTCCCGTGCTCGGCGACGAAGAGCTCGCGCGACTCACGATGCCGATTCAGTTCCTCGCCGGCAAAGAGGACGCGCTCCTGCCCGCCGAGGCGAGCGCGCGCCGTCTCAAGAGACTCCTTCCGCACGCCGAGGTTCACGTCTTTCCGGACTGCGGCCACGCGGTGATCGGCAAGGCGGACGAGATCCTGCGATTCCAGATGAGATACCGGCCTGCGTGAGCCCTGTCGATGATCGAACGCCGTCCGGTCGCTGTTTCTGGGGCTGACCGACCGTGTATCCTGATGAGGTCATGAGCCTGCCCGTAAATGAGAGATCGCAGGAATGCGGGAGTGCCGGAGCATTCAGAGAGGAGTCCGGGCTCCTTCCAGGTCTCATCGGTCGAAGAGTCCCGCCGTGCGTCGATGCGCGCGGCGCGACGCTCCCAGAGAGCATCGCCGAGTGGTCGCGCGTTCGGATCGGCGGCGTCGACCAGTGGATGGCCATCCGCGGCCGTCGCCGGTCGAATCCGATCCTTCTCTTCCTGCACGGCGGACCGGGCACACCCGAAACGCCGCTCCTCTTCCACTTCAACCGGGAGCTGTGCGACCACGTGACCCTCGTCGCGTGGGAAGCGCGAGGAGCCTGCCGGTCGACCTCGCGATCGATTCCGCCCGAGACGATGACGTTCGAGCGCGCCGTCGAGGATGCGATCGAGGTCAGCGAGCATCTGCTGGAGCGGTTCGGCCACGAGAACATCTACCTTGCCGGGCATTCGTGGGGCGCCCTCGTGGGTATCTCCGCCGCGCAGAGAGCGCCCCATCTCTACTGCGCGTACATCGGGATCGCGCAGCCGGTCGACTTCGCGCGGAGCCTCGTTGCCGTCCGCGAGTGGGCCCTCGACGCGGCGCGCGCGATGGGCAACACGAGAGCGGCCCGCGAAATCGAGCAGCTCGGGCGGTTGGCCGCGGAGGGCAGCGTGCCTGCTTGGCAGATCTTCCTGGCTCAGATGAAGTGGGCTACCCGATTGGGCGCGGGCCTCGCCAAGACGTCGTTCGGGCAGCTTCTCTTCCGCGTCTTCCTGCCGTCGCCCGTCTACTCGCTCGCCGACAAGGTCCGCTACGTTCTCGGGGCGCAGTTCAGCGAGAAGCATCTCATGCCCGAGGCCGAGAAGCGCGACCTCTTCTCGCAGGTGCCCAGGCTCGAGATCCCGGCGTACTTCGTCCACGGGCGGCTCGACGGCCAGGTTCCGCCGGGGCTCACCGAGGAGTACGTCCGCGGGCTCGAAGCACCGGCGAAGCGGTTCTTCTACCTCGAGCACGCCGCTCACGCCGCGTTGTTCGACGAGCCGGAGGAGTTCCAGCAATTCCTCGTCGGCATGGTGTTGGCAGAGACGCAAACCGCGCGGTGACACGGGATGCGCGGCGAAGGGACCTGCTCGTTGCTTGAGAGCTAGCCCTCACTTCCGGGCGCGATCTCGAACGTTTCGTACGAGTCGCCGCGGGTGTAGCCGAGCTTCGTTGCCAGGCGGCACGAAGTCTCGTTCGAGGCGAGCCAGAGAGGATCGATGCCGCGGACGAGGCACTCGAGGGCGAGCGCGGCTCCGACGGCAGTCCCAAGGCCCTTGCGGCGGTGCGCGGCGGCAGTCTCGATGTCGATATCGATCGCGCTCGAACTCCGAATGGCCGACGATGCACTCGCGACGATCTCGTCTCCATACGTCACGACGTAGCCGATCCCGCGGCGGAGGAAGTCGTCGAGCGACGCATAGGAGTCGAGCAGCCAGCCCTTCTTCATCTGCGCGATGAGTCGGCCGGCCAGCTCGGCATCCAAGCGTAGGAGCATGTACCCGCTTGGCAGCGACTGTGCCAGACGGTCGAGAGCGTCTGTGTCGAGCGCCGCGGACGAGAAGGTCACGAAAGGGATCGCTCGGATCCGCGAAGGGAACGCGCGCTC
>JBFYRA010000009.1:0-10942 GCA_041302485.1 Candidatus Bipolaricaulota bacterium | reverse complement strand
TCGGTCGGCTTCGACGCGACGGTCGAGGCGGGGCCGCCGGCTCCCGATCTTCTCGTGGCGCGGGACGTTCGCCGCGCCGTCGTTGCGCGTCATCGCGCGCTCGTCGCGTGGGCACTGGCGATCCCGACTCTCGTTTGGATGATCCCCGAGATGGCGTTCGGGCTGATGTGGCCGTCTCCCGTCGCATTTCACTTCGGCATGCTCCTGTTGGCGGCTCCGGTGGTGCTGTGGGCCGGCTGGCCGACGCTGCGGGCGGGGTTTGTCGCCGCGCTGCACGGATCGCCGACGATGGACACGCTGATCGCGCTCGGAGTGACGACATCGTTCGTCACCGGGGTTCTCGCGGCCCTCGGGCACATCGGGCTCATTCCGCACGTTCCCGACTACTCCGGCGTCTCGGCGATGATCATGGCGTTCCATCTCACCGGACGGTGGATCGAGGCCGCCGCACGCGGGCGGACGTCGGGAGCGATCCGCGCGCTCCTCGGACTCGGTGCTCGGACGGCGCGCGTGCTTCGCGATGGTGCGGAGGCGGACGTCTCGGTGACCGAGATCGTCGTGGGCGATGTCATGGTCGTCCGCCCTGGCGAGCGTGTCCCGACCGACGGTGTCATCGAAGCGGGCGAGAGCTCGATCGACGAGTCGCTGGCGACGGGGGAGTCGATGCCCGTGCTGCGACGCGTCGGGGACCGCGTGATCGGCGCGACGGTTAACGGCGACGGTGTGCTGCGCGTTCGTGCGACCGGCGTCGGCGAGGCGACGTTCCTCGCGCAGGTCGTTCGCCTCGTGCAGCAGGCGCAGGCGTCGAAAGTGCCGATCCAGGCGCTCGCGGATCGGATCACGCGCGCCTTCGTGCCGGCGATCCTCGTGCTCGCGCTGGCGACGTTCGCGGCGTGGTCGCTTGCGCCGTCGGCTCTCGGTCGCGTCGCCGCCGAGGCGGGGCGGTTCCTGCCCTGGGGGCTGGCCGACGTGTCGCCGCTCGGGCGGGCGCTCTTCGCCGCGATCGCCGTGCTCGTCATTGCATGTCCGTGCGCCCTCGGGTTGGCGACTCCGACGGCGTTGACGGTCGGCGCGGGACGCGGAGCGCGAAGCGGGATCCTGCTACGGAACGGCGAGGCTGTCCAAACCTTGTCCCGCGTCCGCGTCGTCGCGATGGACAAGACGGGGACGGTGACCGTCGGGAAGCCGGCCGTCGTCGGCGTAGAGGCGCGCGGGCTCTCGGAAGACGAGGTCCTCGCTCTCGCTGGCAGCGTCGAAAGGTCTTCGGAGCACCCGATCGCGCGTGCCGTCGGCGAGGCGTGCGCGGCGCGCGGGCTGGCGGTCGACGCCGGCGACGACGTCCGCGCCGTCCCCGGCCGCGGCGTGCGCGGACGGGTCAACGGGCGGGACGTCCGGGTCGGCCGCATCGAGTGGCTCCTGGCCGAGGGCGCGTCCCTCGGCGAGTGGGACGCGGTGCGCGCGCGGATGGAGGAGGCAGGGACGACGGTCGTCGGCGTCATCGTTGACGGGACACTGGTCGGGCTGCTGTCGGTCGCAGATCGGCCGAAGCCTGATGCGCGCGAGGCGATCGCCGCGTTGCGCGCGATGGGGCTCGACATCGTCCTGCTGACGGGCGACAACGCGCGCGCCGCGCGCGCGATTGCCGCGGAAGTTGGGATCGAGCGTGTGATGGCCGATGTGATGCCCGAGGACAAGGTGACTGCGGTGCGCGCGCTGAAGGCTTCCGGGGCGGTCGTAGCGATGGTCGGCGACGGAATCAACGACGCGCCGGCGCTGACGGCGGCGGACGTCGGAATTGCGCTGGGCACGGGGACGGACGTGGCGATCGAAGCCGCCGACATTACGCTCGTCTCGGGCGATCTCGCCTCGGTCGTTCGGGCGATCCGGCTGTCTCGCGCGACGTTCCGCAAGATCCGCCAGAACCTCTTTTTCGCGTTCGTCTACAACGTCGTGGCCATTCCGCTCGCGGTTCTCGGGCTGCTGCATCCGCTGGTCGCCGAGGCGGCGATGGCGTTCTCGTCGGTCAACGTCGTGCTCAATGCCCATCGGCTGCGGCGAGCGCGGCTCGACGAGCCTCAACGCGGCAAACGGTGACGGGACGCGGCATTGCAGACGCGTAGGCGCCAGCTATAATCGCCGTGCACGTTGCGGTCCGAGCACTCCCCGTTTCCGCTCAGTCCTCGCGGAGCGAGGCGTTTCGAGGTGGGCACCATGAGCGAGATCGATCTTCGAGCACGGATTGAGCGAGTCCTCTACGACGAGGCGGCGATCGCCGCCCGAGTCCGCGAGCTGGCGCGAGAGATCTCCGACGACTACCGAGTTCGCGGCTTGGCGGCGGACGCCAAGGGACGCCCCCTGTTGATCGTCTGCATCCTGCGCGGCGCGCTCGTGTTCATGGCCGATCTGGCACGAGAGATGACGGTGCCGGTGGAGTACGACCTGATCAGCGTCTCATCGTACGGGAACGGGACGGCCCCCGGCGCCGTGCGTCTCGTCAAGGACCTCGAGCGACCGATCGAGGGGCGCGACGTGCTCATCGTCGAAGACATCATCGACACTGGCTACACGATCGAGTACCTGCGGCGGAACCTCGAGTCGAGAGACCCGGCGTCCGTTCGCGTCTGTACGCTCATCGACAAGGCGGCGCGACGCGAGATCCAGACGCGCGTCGACTACATCGGCTTCGAGCTTCCCGAGGATGCGTTCGTCGTCGGGTACGGGATGGACTACGCCGAGCTCTACCGCAACCTGCCGTTCATCGGCGTGCTGAAGCGGGAGTACATCGGATGATGGACGGAGAGTCCGCAACCGAGCTCGGTGTCCCGAGAGACGGAGACCCCACGTCGTTCATCACGCTTGGCATCGAGACGTCCTGCGACGAGACGTCGGCTGCCGTGCTGCGCGGTGAAACGGAAATCCTCTCGAACGTCGTCTACTCCCAAGTGGACTTGCACGCGCGCTATGGCGGCGTCGTGCCCGAGGTCGCGTCGCGCAACCACGTGGTGAAGCTTCCCTACATCGTCGATGAGGCGTTCGAGCGAGCGGGAGTGCGGGTCGGCGACGTGTCGCTGTTCGCGGCGACGCGCGGCCCGGGGCTCGTCGGTCCGCTCCTGGTCGGGCTGTGCCATGCCAAGGGAATGGCGTACGCGTCAGGACTTCCGTTCGTCGGTGTCAACCACCTCGAGGGACACCTCTTCGCGCACCGACTCGAAACTCCTGACGTGGAGCCGCCGTTCATCGGCCTCATTGTGTCCGGCGGCCATACGTTGCTCGTCGACGTGGCGCGATACGGCGAGTATCACGTCGTCGGAACGACGGTCGACGACGCGGCGGGCGAGGCGATCGACAAGATCGGGAAGATGGTCGGCATCGGGTATCCCGCCGGGGCACGAATCGACGCCTTGGCGAAGGAGGGAGATCCGAAGTCGATTCCGCTTCCGCGGCCGATGGAAGGCTCGTCCAGTTTCGATTTCAGCTTCTCTGGATTGAAGACGGCCGTGCTCTATCACTTGCGGAAGAACCCGCGCGAGCGGCGCGAAGACATCGCGGCGTCGGTGCTCGCAAGCGTGGTCTCCGTGCTGACGAAGAAGTCGCTTGAGGCGGCGCGGCGGTTCCACCGTCGTCGCCTGGTCGTCGTCGGCGGCGTTGCGGCGAACTCGCATCTGCGGGCCGAGCTGGCTGCCGAAGGGCGGCGGCGGGAGATCGAGGTCTATTTCCCCGCACTGGCGCTGTGCACGGACAACGCAGCGATGATCGCCGCGGCCGGCGCGTTCCGTCATCGACAGCTTGGCGAGACGCACCCGCTGTCGGTGTCGCCGGATTCGTCGCTCGCGCTGGGGTCGTAGAACGGGATCGGATCAGCTGCTTGTCGTGGCCTCGGCGTCCTTGACCTCGTTCAGGGCCGAGATCGCAACCTCGACCATTTCGTCGGTCGGCTCGCCCGTCGTCAGCTTCTGGAGCCACAAGCCGGGCTGCGCGAGGATGCGGATCCAGCGCCTGTCGAAGTGCCGTCCGGCGAAGCGTTGCACTTCATAGGCGAGGCCGGCCACGACCGGGAGCAGGAGGATGCGCGACAGGATTTTGAGCCAGAGGTCGGGGTTCCCGGCGATGGAGAAGACGAGAATCGCGATCACGAACACCGTCATCAGGAAGGCAGTTCCGCAGCGAGGATGGAACGTCGTGTGCTTCTGCGCGTTCGCGACCGTCAGCTCTTCTCCCGCCTCGTAGGTGTGAACTACCTTGTGCTCGGCGCCGTGGTACTGGAACACCCGGCGGATATCCTTCACGAGCCAGCGGATCCCGGCGAGATACGCGAAAAAGATGGCGAGGCGGATGAGTCCCTCGACGAGATTGAACACGATCGTGTTGCCGAGGCGCAGCCACGAGACGCTGTTGGCGATGAACAGCGGCAGGACGATGAAGATCCCGATGCCGAGCACGATCGCCGCTGCGAACGCGGCAAACGTCCCGCCCTTGCTGATCTGTTCCTCGGGAAAGGCAATCTGAGTCGAGATGTTCAACGCGCGCATCCCGAGGGCCATCGTGTCGTAGAGTCGGAAGGTCCCGCGCAAGAACGGCATCTTGCCGAGTCGCGGGAAGCGGCGATTGACCGGCAGCGGGCGGATCACGACGGCCTTCGTGTCCGGACGACGAACGGCGACCGCAACGCGGTCGCCGTTCTGCATCATGACGCCTTCAATGACCGCCTGCCCGCCGATGGGCGGCTTCACTTACTTCCCGCCCTTCTTGGGCTTGGAAACGGGCGTGACGCTCGCGTACTTGCGCTGGAACCGTTCGACTCGCCCTTCGGTATCGAGGAATCGCTCTTCGCCCGTGAAGAACGGGTGGCACTTCGAACAGATGTCGACTCGCATCTCCTCGACGGTCGATCGAGTCTCGAGCTTCGCGCCGCAGCCGCACTGGACAACGGCCTTCTTCATCTCGGGATGGATTCCCTGCTTCACGGCTGCTCCTCTTGCCGGCTAGCGCTTCGAGTACTGCTCGCTCTTGCGCGCCTTGCGGCGATTGATCTTCTTGCGCTCGACCTCTCGCGCGTCGCGCGTGAGGAGACCGGCCTGCTTGAGCGGCGTGCGGTACTCCGGGGTGACTCCGCACAGAGCGCGGGCGATCCCGAGCCGCACGGCTTCCATCTGGCCGGTGAAGCCGCCACCGTCCACGCGGGCCTTGACGTCGAACCTTCCGACCGTCCCGGTGACGTAGAACGGCACCTTGAGCGTCTTTTCGAGATGCTCCTCGGAGTTCAGAAACGCGCCGAAGTACTGAACGGCGGGACGATTGTTGATGAGCACCGCCCCGTTCCCTTCGGCAAGGTAAATGCGGGCCGTCGCGCGCTTGCGTCGTCCGATCGCGTGAACGTAGTTGCCCACTCTCTTAGGTAGTCGCTTGTCTCCGTGCTCCACGAGAGTCCTTCCTCCTCAACCAAAACCAATGCGTGAACGGCGGGATCATACCCGTCGGGGTCTGGGCTGTCAACGGACGGGATCGGCCCGGGACGCGTCTACGCGACCCAGCGGATCACGCGGCGGACGAGAGGCGACGTCATACGATTCATCGCCCAGCCTTCGGCGGCGCGTTTCGACAGGAACGACATGGACGGGAACGCGTGCTGGAGGAAGAGCAGGTTGTGCAGGCGCTGCCTCGTCTGAATCGCGAGTCCCCACTCGCCGATCATCTCGGCGGCGCCCTCGCCGACGATCCGCACTCCGAAGATGCGGCCGGAGGCGCTCGCCATCACGCGCACGCTGCCGACAGCCACTCCTTCGGCGATCGCCGCGCCGTAGTCCTCGTACTTCGGCTCGATGACCTCGTAGGCCGTCCCGCGCGCGCGCAGATCGCGCTCCAGTAGGCCGACGTGAGCGACCTGGGGCTCGGTAAACACGGCCCACGGCACGACGTAGGAACGGTAGCGGCGGCGAAGCGGCGCCGGCAAGAACGAATTGACGAGCGCAACCATCCCTTGGTGCATCGCCGCATGGGACAGGTAGGGGGCGCCGATCGCATCGCCGGCGGCCCAGACGCGGCGGGCGGTCGTCTTGAGCGTCGGATCGACGTGCAGCCCGCGCTCCGAGAACTCGATCCCGGCCTTGTCGAGCGAGAGCTCCGAAAAGTCGAATCGCCGTCCGGCCGCGACGAGCAGACGCTCGCCTTCCAGCGTCTCGCCGGCCTCTGTGCGCACGGCGACGCCCTTTCCGGATGCCGTGACGAGCGCGATCCGCTGCCCGTTCCTCACCGCGATTCCTTCCTGCGCGAACACCGCCTCGAGGAGGCGCCCCGCCTCCTCATCGCCGTGCGGCAGGAGGTGTTCGTCCGCGTGGACGATCGAAACGCGCGTCCCGAGTCGTCCGAATGCCTGTCCCATCTCGCAGCCGATCGCCCCGCCGCCGAGGATGACGAGGCTCTCCGGCAGGCGGTCGAGCGAGAACAGGGTCTCGTTCGTGAGGTAGTCGACGTCGCGCAGCCCGGGGATCGGAGGAACGGCAGGATGGGATCCGACGCAGACGAAGATCCTCTTCGCGCGGAAGCGGCGGCCGCCGACCTCGATCGTCTCTCCGTCGACAAACGAGGCCGGCCCTTCGCGCAGCTTGACGTCAACCTTCGCGAACATCGCGCGGGTCTTCTTCTCGTCGATGAACCGAATGTGATCGGCGATTCGGGCGAACGGGTCGACGACGGCCGGGGGTGGCGTCGCGGCGAGCGCGAGGTCCGCGAAACGGGAGACCGCGTGCCGGGCGTGGGCCATTCGCAGGAGCGCCTTGCTTGGGATGCATCCGACGCTCATGCACTCCCCGCCGAGCGATCGCTTCTCGATGCCGAGGACGCGAAGCCCCATCTCGGACGCCATGACAGACACCGCCATGCCCGCCGGTCCGAGTCCGATGACGCAGACGTCGTAGTCGGTTCCCATGTTCCCTCCCATCGGAGGCGCGAGTATACCGCGCGGGTGAGGCGAAGGCCGGCGGCGGCGGGAGCCGTTCCCGAGGTTGACGGTCGGGCCGGCGCAGCCTATCGTGTAAGGCAGACTGGCTGCTTGACCGCCCGCCGGACCGGCTTCGCGGTGCGGCGGTTGTTGTTGGATGCGGAACGAAAGGAGACGACATGGGAAGCGTGACGGATCTCGAGGCCCTCCTTCGCCCACCGGCGATGGACATGCCGCCCTATCCGCCGAAGGCGATCACGTTGGCGAGCGGCGAAGAGATGGTCGTGCGGCAGGTGGGTCGCGAGGAGATCCCGACCCTTCTGAAGGCGATCTACCCCCTGCTTCTCGTCGAGCGCGACTACTACGACATCGTGGCGGCGCGCCTCTACTCGGAACTCCTTGCGTTCCAGCGCTTCCGCGTTCGCGACGAGTACGTCCTGGTCGGCCTGATTGACGGCGTGCTGGCCGGACTGGTGAACGGTCGTCTCGTCGACGGCAAGGTCGGGATGAGCTACCACACGATGACCATTCGGCGGGGCCTGCGCGTGGGGTCTCACCTGTTTGCAGCGAAGATGGAGTACCACATCGAGCACATCGGCCAGGAGGAAGTGCTCATCGTGGCCGAGAGCCCGATCGGCTTCCGGCGGTGGATGATCGAGTATCCGCTCGAGAAGAAGTACGAGGTGCAGCACGAGTTGGGTGGCGTCCCGTCGTGGGTCCTCACGCGAAAGACGTACTTCGACGCCAAACCCCGCCTCGTCTCTGGACGCCGGCCCGTTCACGACAATCTCCTCGCCGGGGCGGCGACGGTTCGCCTGCCGGGGGAGGACTCGGTGAAGCGCCAGGTCCTCGGCGAGAAGGGAGGGAAGGAATGAGGCCTGTCTACATCGTTGGCGCGGGGATGACGCGCTTCGGACGGTCGGAGTGGCCGCTCGTCGACCTCGCAGCGGCCTCGTCGGTCGCGGCGCTCCACCACGCCCATCTCGGCAAGGTCCCGGTGGACGCCGTCGTCGTCGCGAACATGGGCGGGGGACGGATCAATCGCCAGACGGCTCTCGGGAGCGCGCTGGTCGATCGCCTGTCGCTATGGCCTGCGGCGGCCGAGTCGGTGGAGAACGGGCCTGCCTCGGGCGCGAGCGCCGTCAAAGTGGGCTGCCAGGCTATCGCCGCAGGCATGGCGAACGTCGTTCTCGTGACCGGGGTCGAGATGATGCGTGCCGTCGACGGGCTCGAGGCGACCGACTTCGTCGCAAGTCTTTCCCACCCCGAGGCCGAGTACATCTACGGCGTGACCCTGCCGGCGCTCGCCGGCCTGTTCACGCGGCTGTACATGAGCAAGTACGGCGTCGAGCGGAAGCACCTGGCGATGGTCGCGATCAAGAACCACGACAACGCGATGAAGAACCCCTACGCGCACATCCATCAGACGGTCACGATGGAGGGCATCCTGACGGCGCCGGAATCGGTCGTAAACAACCCGCTGGTCGCCGACCCCCTCGGGATGTTCGACTGCTGTCCGGTGAGTGACGGAGCGGCGTCGATCATTCTCGCGTCGGCGGAGGTGGCGCAGAAGCTCGCGGCGCCTCGGGTTCTCGTGGCGGGGATCGGCCAGGCGACGGACACGCATGCCGTGCACGAGAGGCAGGATCCAACCGATCTGAAGGCTGTCCGGTTGGCGAGCGCGGCCGCGTTTGAGAGAGCCGGGGCGAAGCCGGCCGACATCGACGTGGCTGAGCTGCACGACGCGTTCACGATTCTCGAGATCGCTGAGAGCGAAGCGGCGGGATTCTTCCCGATCGGACACGCTCACAAGGCGGTGGAGCGCGGCGAAACGAAACTCACGGGTAAGCTCCCCATCAACCCGTCGGGAGGGCTCAAGGCAAAAGGACACCCGGTCGGCGCGACGGGCGTGGCTCAACTGGTCGAACTCGTGTGGCAACTGCGCGGCGAGGCGACAGGCCGACAGGTGTCGAAGGCTAAGACGGCGTACGCCTGCAATTTTGGTGGGTTCGGCAACAACGTCGTGGCTACCGTGCTGCGGAAGGAGGAGCGATGAGCCACAACGTGTTTGCGTTCCGCTGCAAGACGTGCGGCCAGGTGAGCTACCCGAAGCATACGATCTGCCCGAAGTGCCGCGGCGAGACGTTTGAGCCGCAGGAGATCGCAGGCGAGGGCTCCGTGCTCACGTACACGGACGTCTACGCGCTCGCCATCGACTATGAGACGCGCTACCTGCGCTTGGCCATTGTCGAATTGGACGACGGGATGAGGGTGACGGGGCAGCTGCTTGACGACTCTCCCAGACTGGGAAAGCGGGTGCGGGCGACGATCGGCGTGGTGCGCGAGACCGCGGGGACGTCGATCTACGGTCTTCAATTCGTGCCGGCGTAGTCGGCGATGAGGGCGCGGCGGAGCCGCGCCCTTGACTCTCGGCTTATCGTTCGATGCCGTACTATACGGTAACGAATCAGGAGGCTCGATGACCGATCGTGAATTCGCCTTGCTGCTGACCGAGGTGGCGGATCGTGCGTACCTGACGACGGTAGGCGAGGACGGGTATCCTCGCACCCGCGCGATCCTGAATCTGCGCAATCCCTCTCTCTATCCGAAGCAGGCGGGGCTGTTCGCGTCGCATCGGGAGGATCTCGTGACCCACGTCTCGACGAACGCCTCGTCGTCGAAGATTCGCCAAGTCGAGCGGAACCCGCGGGGATGTATCTACTACTGCCATCCCACACGATGGCGCGGCGTCGCCCTCATCGGCGACCTGGAGGTCACCCAAGACGTCGGGCTTCGCCGTGCGCTGTGGAACGATGGGTGGGAAGTCTACTACTCCAAGGGAGTGGAGGATCCTGACTACGCGGTGATCACGCTGCGGCCGCTGCGGGTCGAGGGGTGGACGGGCGGAGACCGGTTCGGATTCGAGGTGAAGGAGGCGTGAAAGAGCGACGCCAGGGTGGGTTCCTTCTGGCGAAAGCGCATCGCCTCGCGGGCCGCGTGTTCTCGCGGCTCCTCCGCGCACGCTCGATCGAGATCAACTTGGCGCAAGGGCGCGTCCTGTTTGCTCTCTGGCAGGAAGACCGGATTCCCATATCGGAGTTGGCGCGGCGTACCGCGCTCGGCAAGTCCGCTCTCACGTCGATGCTCGATCGTCTCGAGGAACAGGGCTATATCGAGCGCGTACCGGACGCGCTGGATCGTCGCGCGATCCGCGTTGCCCGCACGGACAAGGATCGCGCCATGGAAGACTCGTATCGACGCGTCTCCGACGAGATGACCGGGATCTTCTACTCGGGGTTCTCGATGCGCGAGATCGATCAGTTCGAAGCGTATCTCGCTCGGATTCTCACGAATCTCGAGCGGGCCGTTCCGTGACGAGCCACGGTCGCCCGCGAGGCGACCGGCGGATCAGGCCAGTCGGGAGGGTCCGGACTAGGGGCCCCGACGCCTGTCCTTCCCTTTTGCGTAGGATTGCGGTACTCTGTCTCCCCGTAGGCTCCGCCGTCGGCAGTCGGTGCTCGACGGCCTGAGGCTGCAAAAAGGAGATCGAATGGGTTTTGGAGAGAGACGGATGGTCGACGTCCGGCATCTTGACCTCAAGTGCGCAGACTGTGGAAAGGCGATCGACGAGCTGCCGTTCGAGCCGATGTCCGACCGTCCTGTGTATTGCAGCGACTGCAACCGCAAGCGCCGACCGCCGCGAAGCGGCGGGGGCATGGGCGGTGGCGGTGGCGGTGGCGGCGGCGGTCGCGGCGGTCGTCCGGGTGGGGGTGGACGCGGAGGCGACTCCCGCGGTGGCGGACGTAGGTTCTAGAGCGGTACTCTCCTTTCAGAGACTGTAATGACGGGCCGGCCCGAGGGCCGGCCCATCTCTTTCTGACACGTCGGGGAGCTGGACATCTCCGGTCCCGTGACCTACAGTTTGGTCTTGCCGCCCTTCGGGGCGAGTCCACAGACAAGGGGGTGGTCGCATGCACATGCAAGAGGTGTCGGCGGCGTCACCCC
>JBFYRA010000008.1:0-18188 GCA_041302485.1 Candidatus Bipolaricaulota bacterium | reverse complement strand
GAGCATGGTCGAGAAGTCGGCCGGCAAGTACTACAACACCGGAGTCTTCGTCGGCCCCGACGGAAAGCTCGTCCACACCTACCGCAAGGTTCACCTGTTCGCGGCGGAGAAAGCGATGTTCGCGCCCGGCGACAAGGCCGCCGTCGTCAAGACCGAGCTCGGCACGTTCGGACTCACGATCTGCATGGATCTCCTCTTCCCCGAGTACATCCGCGGCCTCGTCCTGTCCGGCGCGGAGGTCATCTTGAACAGCACCGACTGGCTGCGTTGGGGACCGCTCGACGAGTGGCAGTGGTGCCACGAGCAGCCGCGGGCTCTGGCGCGGACTCGCGCGCTCGAGAACACCGTCGGACTGGCGATGGCCTGTCAGTGGGGCGAAGACGGTGCCTACACGAAGTTCGGCCACTCCTGCATCGTCAGCCCGTCGGGTCGCGTGCTCGCCGCGATGGAAGCAGGCGAGGGGTTCGCGATGCACGAGCTCGGAATGGAGAAGGTCGGCGACTGGCGCAAGATCGGGACCTATCTCGCCGATCGGAAAGAGCACATGGAGCTCTACCGCGGGATGCTCGATCTCTAGGAGGTCAGCGGGTTCCGGGCTCGGCTGCTCGTGACGGAGTCGGTTGCGCGAACCACCCGAACGCGCATAGACTGGCCTGCACAACAGACGAGGGGGAGATCGCGATGTGGTTCCATGATGGGATGAGCGGTTGGGCGTTCCTCGGAAACCTCTGGAGCATCTTGTCGTAGGTCGTCCTGATCGGCCTCATCGTCTGGGTCATCACCCGCTTCTCGCACCGCGGGCACGACGAGCCCCGTGGCTCGGAGAAGCAAGATGCGTTCGAGATCGCGAAGCTGCGCTACGCGAAGGTCGAAATCACGAGAGAGGAGTTCGACGAGATCAAGCGAAACCTCGCAGCGCCGTAACCTTTTCGCTAGTCGGGCTAGACGAGCAGCTCTCTCGAGCGAACGAAGTACTCGACGCCGGAGACGACGGTGAGCGCGATGGCCAGACCGAGCGCCTTCGAATGTGATCTTGATCCAGGACGCCACCATCAGCGGCCGCGGGACACTGTCAAGATGACAGAGCACCCAGAGGCATGCGCCCATCGTCAGGTGTCGTCTACGGGGAAACGAAGAGCGTGGCGCGAACCCTGCGGATCTCTGTTCCGCTCACGACCGTCATCACACAAACGTAGACTCCTCGGCCGACCGGAAGCCCGTCACTCGCTATGCCGTCCCAGGCGACCTCGTCGCCCGCCTGACGGTCGCTCGTCCAGACAAGCTCGCCTGCCAGCGTGAAGACATTCACCCAGACGACCGACGGGGTTGTCAATCTGCAGGCGTTCGTCCAGCTGAACTCGGCAGGGCCGTGGCTTGGATTCGGAAACACGAGCATTTCGCCTCTGGAGACGGGATCATCCTTAGCTGGCTCCACTTCCGCGGCGTCGGGCGAACTCCCACGATCGGCGTCTCCGGGACGGATGTTCAGAACTCCGTACTCCGTGACGTTGTAGCCTCCCGGAAGGTCGTCGGGAAGAGCGTACCAGGCGTCAGCGTTTCCGCCCCAGCCCAGGTTCAGATGGTATGCCTGGGTGACGGGATCGTAGCCATCGCAGACGACGATGTGACCGATTCGAGTCCCGGCGCGCGCGAGACAGAGGAGAGTCGGGCATCCCTCGCCAAGATCGCGACGAACGTCGGAGTAGAACGCCTCCGCTGACTCATAGAAAGGGCTCCCCCACGACGCATTGACGCAGGTCTTGATGTCGGCCGACCGATAGCCCCAGATGCCGGGTCTGACGTCCGTCGCGAGGGGGCTTCGAGATCCGGCAAGAGCTACGGCGGCATCTACGAGGAGAGCCCCGGACCCCTCGGACGCGTAGTCCGTGCGGACGGAGACGCCCGCGGCCCACGTCAAGTCTCGCATCGTGGTGTCGATCGGATTCCTCCACGACGACTGGCTGTAGGCGATGTCCGGCATGTTCGCCTCGGTGGCGTCAATCGAGATGCCGCGCGACCTTGTGCGATAGCTGTCACTCGGCAGGAACGTGACCCGCTCAGGAAACCGCCAGTAGGCAATGACTTGCCCGAGGGCCGTCGCGAGACACCCCGAGAGGCTGCGCTCGCCTGTGACGGAGTCTACGGGACACCGATCGTTCCACGGAGAGGACTGGCTCCAGGTGGGAGTCTCGAGGAACGGTCCTACGGGCGCGGTTGCGGTGTCGGATGTCGGGGCAGTCCTCGGCGTGAGCGCGCGCTCCCAACTCTCGGCGGCCTTGGCCTGCGCCTGATCGGGCACGAGGCCGGCATCGAGGGCAGCCATACGAAGCGCCAGATCGCGGGCGGCAATCGCGCAGAGGATCCCTTCATCACCCGCCGTCGACAGGGCCGCCGTGTCCTTGCCCGAGTATGCGACGACCATCGGAAGTCTCGTATCGGCTGACAGGACCAGGAAGCCCGAGGGCTCGACCGACACGAGATACGCCACGATCTCGCCGTGCGGCGTCGCGAGCGGCAGCGTCGCTGAGACCCGAGATGTGGCTGAGCCACGCGCCGAGGCCTCGCGCAATGTCTGCAGAGCACCTTGCGCCGCGATCTCCGCTTCGATCACTCCGACGGCTCGTCCGAGCGACAGGATCGGAAGAACAGCGAGCAGGACAACCACCGCTGCCGAGATCCGCCTACTCGCACGAAGCATCCGTGACCACCATAAGGTGATCGTTCCTGATTGCAACGGACGGTAGACAAGTTGGCGGCGTGGTCAGCCTAGATGATGCTGACCGAGAAAGAGCCTATCGCGCTTGCTCGGCTAGATGAGATGCCCCGTGCGGACTAGACGCGAGAGACTGCCTGGACTTCTCTTGCGTGGCGAGAGCTGTAGAGGCGCATGTCCGCTTCGTGGATTGCGTCCTCCATCGATCGCCCGTCCTCGGAGGGAGACCAGTACGAGGCTCCGACGCTGATTCGGATGGGAAGCTTGGCATCGCGGGTTGCGAGGAGGGCGTCAGAGAATCGCAAGTGGATCCGTTGTACGACGGTGGAGACTTCGATGCCGGTCTGGGGCAGAATCGCGAGGAACTCGTCTCCGCCGTAGCGAATCAACGTGTCACTCGCCCTAAGGGCGCTTTCGAGCAGCCGGGCGACATACCGTAGCGCATCATCGCCGACGCAGTGTCCGTACAGATCGTTGATCTGCTTGAATCGGTCGATGTCTGCCATAATGAAACCCGTCGGTTGGGTGTATCTCCGCCCTCGGGCCGTCTCCTGGCGCAGGAGTCGTTCGAGGTAACGCCGATTGTAGGTCAGCGTCAGGGGATCGGACATTGCCAAGGCGCGGCTCTGTGTGAGCTTCGCGCCGAGACTCGAGACGTCGAACCCAATGAGTAGATAGCGGCCCGCCTGTGGAGAACCTGAAGGCAGCGCAACCGCGCGCATCAATAGAGAGAGGCGGTCGCCGTTTGCTGCGGCGAAGCGCAGCTCTGTTCTGCGAGACCGCCCGCTGTTTGAGCACTCGTCCAGCATGCGATTCGCCTGGGATGCGTTGCGGATGAGCATGGGGTGGAATCGCTCGCCGGCAAGAGCGAACCATGAGGTTCGCAGCGTGCGGAGGGCCGTCTCATTGGCAGCGAGGATGCGCCGGTCCTCGGACAACAGGTAGCAGTGCTCGGGGAACGACTCGAACAGGCACTCACCGAGCGCTTGCCCAAGGGCGCGAAGGCCCGTCTCCTGCTCTCTTGTTTCCGGACTCCAAAGTCCTTCCATGGGATAGCGTCGACCTCGTGCTAGGCGTCAGACTCGAGAACGAATAGGACGCCGCACCCGACGCGCGACCACGCTCCGCCCGCCCAGCGATAGATGCAGTACGCGTACGGCCCCCACGGGAGTGGCTCCCCAGCCTCGTCCCGCGGCTCCCAATCCAGGACATTGCCTGGCCCTTGGTCTTCCCAGACGGGCTCGCCGGCCATCGAATAGACGGCAACTCGGATCTTCTCCGCAGTGAAGTCGCCGGGAATCTCGAAGTGAACTGTGCTGTGTCGCACAGGGTTCGGATAGGCCAGGACCCCCGACCTAAGCCCAGCCGCGCTGGTTGGGGGAGGGGGGGGGGAAGAAATCCGCTCGCCCTCGCATCCCGAGAGGCCGAGAAGCGCGCTTGAGGACGCGTTCCAGCGAAGCTTCAGTGTCACGTTTGCCTGGTACGTCCGCACCCAGTACCCCTGACACGGCAAGACGGCATCGCTCACGCGGTAGACCTGGGCGTCTGGGTCGTAGCACATGCAGGAGTTGTCAAGCAGGTCTCTCGCAACCTCCTCCTCGACATACCTCTCAGCGCCATTGACAAACACAAGAACTCGCTCCCACTGGATCGCAAACGGGCTGCTGATCAGGTGCCAACCCGGCTTCTCGAGCACCAGAGTCACATCGTTGCGGATCTCGCGCCCGATGAAGGAGATGGCATCAGGCGACACGAAATGAACCCAGAACCCTTCCACCGGACTGAGGGCTTCCGCTTCCACGTACTGTCCGGCCTTGTATGCAAGTGCCGGTGAGTCCACCGTCGTGCCGCTGAGTAGGTTCTGTGCATCCGGGTTGAGCGGCTGTGCCGAGAGGGAGATCAGGTTCCAGCCATCAATGTACGAGCAGGAGTACGACTCACCGCAAGTCCTGGCACGAACCGTCACGGAGTCCATCGTGGACAGCCCTTGGTTGTCCGTCACCGTCATGATGAGAACGTAGTCGCCGGCAACGTCAGCAATGAAGCACGGTGCGGGCGTGTCAAAGCCCTGTGCTGTCTCGAGCGCGTGACTTCCGGACGGGATCCGCAAGACAGGGACGCCGTTGAGACGGTAGAGTTCCGCGAATCCCCACTGGAAGCGCAGGCCTTCCGTGCCTTGCTCGGGATCGGTTGCCGTGCCCCGCAGACAGATTCGCTCGCCAACACATGCGTCCTTGTCAGGGCCTGCGCTCGGCACAGGAGGTGCGAAGCCGACCGTCCCGCCGGAGCTGCCGGAGCCGCCTCCGCCGCCAGTTGGAGGGGTCCTCTTTGTGTTGGTGAATGTCACCTCGACGACGGTCTGATTGTCGACGAAGAGGGACGCCGATCGTCCGGTTCCGGAGCACGTCGCGCAGGAGACAGAACTCAGGTAGTCGCCGGAGTCGTTTTCCTCGATCACGTACGTTCCACTTGCCAGTTCGGAGAACGTGTACGAACCGCCGTCGCCGAGCACCGGGCGCACAGGATGCTGACTCCCTCCGGGAAGCGTGAGCGTGATGGTCCACTCGCTCGCGTCGTCCGGCGTGACGTTCTTGGTGACGGTAATCGCGCTACCGTTGACGATGCTGACTTCTTCGTCGTTGCACCCACTCGTGACGGCGTTGTTGTTCGCATCTCCCGCGTACTCGGCTACCCAGCGCCATGTTCCGGCTTTGTCCGTCGTGAACCCCGGCGTCGTCGCGTACGGCGCGGAGCTGTCCGTGTACGTGTAGCGCGGCGTTCCCGTGCACGATGTCTGGTCGGGGTCGTACAGCTTGAACGTCACCGACCCCGTCGGTGCGTTCCCGCCCGTCAACGTCGCGGTGTCGTTCAGCACGGTCCCCACAGCGCCGCCAGCCGACGGCGTCGTGGTCAACGTCGGCGTCGCCTTCCCAATGCCGACTTCTTCGTCGTTGCACCCACTCGTGACGGCGTTGTTGTTTGCGTCTCCCGCGTACTCGGCCACCCAACGCCATGTTCCGGCTTTGTCCGTCGTGAACCCCGGCGTCGTTGCGTACGGCGCGGAGCTGTCCGTGTACGTGTAGCGCGGCGTTCCCGTGCACGCTGTCTGGTCGGGGTCGTACAGCTTGAACGTCACCGACCCCGTCGGCGCGTTCCCGCCTGTCAGCGTCGCGGTGTCGTTCAGCACGGTCCCCACAGCGCCGCCCGCCGACGGCGTCGTGGTCAGGACAGGTGTCGCAAGGATCTGGGCGTTCGAGAACGAGATCCGCACCGTGTCATGAGCGCCCAGCGTAACGCGAACTCGATCGTCGCCGACGTTGTAGGCGTCGTCGCCGTCGTACCCTCCTGCGTTTCCGATCTCGACGGTCGGCGTGCCGACCGAGGCGACCGAGATACCGACGATCTGCCAGCTCACCGGCAGTGCGCTCTCCCGAACCTGGTACTGCCCGGCGGTCAGACTGTTGCACGTCCTCGTCTGCCCGTCGTCGAGCGTGAAGGTCGCGAAACTGCAGGCTGGCGGGAATCCCGTCCCCGTGAACGAGAACCCCGATCCGCCAGCCGGCGTCGTCGTCTTCTCGACGATCACCGTGGGTGGAGTCACGTCGGCGTAGGGCGATGTCGCGGTTGTCGTGCACTTTGAGTTCGCACCGCCGAACGCCGCGCAGTTGCCGTACGGGCAAGTCCCTGGGTCGTTCTGGTCCCACATCAGGTAGATCGAGTCCACCAGAATCCGCGTACCCGGCTCGAAGTCGATGGTCGCCCCGACGAGGTCATGCGATCCGGCCGCCTGCGTACCGTGTCGAGTCTCAAAGACCGTCGTGACCGGGACGAGCGCCCCGAGGGGCGTGTACGTCACGCCGACCGCGAGGACGACACAGTACCGATCCGCGTTGAAGTTCGTCTGCGCGACGACGCGGCCTGTGTCGGAATCCAGGAGCGTGAAGGTCGAGCCCGTGATCTGGACTTCTTTCGCGTTGCAGCCCGCGTTGCAGTACGGCCATGTCTGCGCCTGCGCGCCGACCCAAGCTCCCAGCAGGGACAGGAGGACGACCAGCCCAGAGACCCGCACCAACCTGCTACCTATTGCACCTGTGCTCTGCATGTCGCCCTCCGCGTTCGTCCCCACGCCGTCGTCAAAAGAAAACGGGCCGCCACCCGTGTGTGGCAGCCCAGCCATCGCCAGTTTCCTGGCGATCTGAAGCTTTGCGTCCCCACCTTGCGATGGGTTTGCCCTTGTCAGCCCACGAGACTAATCACAAACTATCACAACCTCTCTCTATCGTCAAGGGAACAGCCTAATCTGCGGACTCCGCCATGGGGCTGGTATCGCCGTTGCGTCAGGAACATGGAGCGAGCCGGGGCGCATGAAGACCGCCAGGATCATCCAGCAGTGCTGTAGGCCCTTGGATGATGTGGCCCAGGCGAACGGTGCCGCATCGATCTCGGAGCAGGACTTCGCCAAGGAAGTCGGCCCGGCGGCCAGGAGGTTCGAAGCCTAGACGAGCAGTTCGCGCGAGCGCACGAAGTACTCGACGCCGGAGACGACGGTGAGCGCCACGGCAAGACCGAGCGCCACGTCGGATGTGATCTTGATCCAAGATCCCACCGTGAATGCTCGGCCGACGAGGATCGCCATCACGAGCACGACGTGCGACACCGTCTTCAGCTTCCCAAGCATGCTCGCGGGGATGACCAGGCCCTCGGAGATCGCGAGGATTCGCAGGCCGGTCACGAGGAACTCCCGCGCCACGATGACCATCACCCACGCTGCATGAAGCTCGCCGAGCTGCACGAGGCAGACAAGCGCACCAATGACGAGCAGCTTGTCGGCGATCGGATCGGCGAACTTCCCGAACACCGACGTCTGCTGGAAGGTGCGCGCGAGGTAGCCGTCGACGGCGTCGGATACGGCGGCGAGGAAGAAGAGGCAGACGCCGATCATTCGTCCGACGGGCGAGTCCCAGAGGATGAGGAACATCACGAGCGGGACGCTCGCCAATCGCGCCACGGTGATCTGATTCGGAATCGATGAGCGGAGTCGACTGCCGTTCGTGGGCATCACGCCTCCGCCGCCGCGACGATGGCGGCGAAACCCGCGGGATCGAGCGATGCGCCGCCAACCAAAGCGCCGTCTACGTCCGGGAGCGCGAGCAACGCGCGAGCGTTGTCGGGTTTGACGCTCCCGCCATAGAGCACACGGAGCTCGGCAGCCCCGCGGGGGCCGAACGCCTGCCCGACCCAATTGCGAATCCAGGCTGACGCTTCCTGTGCCTGCTCAGGCGTCGCCGTCTCGCCGGTCCCGATCGCCCACACGGGCTCGTACGCGATGACGACGCGCGCGAAGGCGGAAGGCTCCAGCTTTCGGAGCCCCGAGGTGAGCTGCGTCCCGAGCACGTCGTATGTCGCACCGGCGCGGCGCTCGTCGAGGGTCTCGCCGACGCAGAGAACGGGGTTGAGTCCGGCGGCGAGTGCAGCATCTAGCTTGCGCCGCACCAGGACGTCGCCTTCTCCGAACACGTGGCGGCGCTCGGAGTGTCCGGCGAGCACGTAGCTGCAGCCGCAGGCGACGAGCATGCCCGGCGCGATGGCGCCGGTGAACGCGCCCTTCGTCTCGAAGCAAACATCCTGTGCGCCAAGAGCGACGTTCGTTCCCTCGAGCAGCCGGCCGGCGCGATCGAGGCTCGTGAACGGCGGGAACACGGCAATCTCCGAGCGGAACGCCCGGGCGAGGGGGGCGAAGCGCGCGATGAAGGATTCCGTCTCGACTGGCGTCGAGTGCATCTTCCAGTTCCCCGCCACAAGACAGCGCCGCATGGTGCCCTCCGGGTCGAGTATAGCCCAGGCGGCTCGACGCTCGCACGATTGACCTGGGAAGGTGCGTTCTCTACCATCCTTTGCCCATCACCGATCACGCCGCGGAAGGGATGCTCCTCCGCCGGTCACGGAGCACTGTGAGACACTACGACATCGTCGTCATCGGAGCCGGTCACGCCGGCTGTGAGGCCGCGCTCGCCGCGGCCCGGCTCGGCGCCTCGACCGCGCTCGTCTCGCTCAACCTGTCCGAGATCGGACGCATGCCGTGCAACCCGTCGATCGGTGGGCCCGGCAAGTCGCAGCTCGTGACCGAAGTCGACGCGCTCGGCGGCGCGATGGCCGAGCTCTCCGATCGAACGATGCTGCACATTCGGCTCCTCAACACGAGCAAGGGTCCTGCGATGCAAGTGCGGCGGGCCCAGTGCGACCGCTTCGCGTACAAGCAGGCGTGGAAGGAACTCCTCGAGGCGACCGACGGGCTCGATCTCATCGAGGGCATGGTTGAGGAACTCGTCACGCGCGACGGCCGGGCGGCGGGCGTCAGGCTTCGCGAGGGACTCGAACTGGGCGTCCGCGCGATCGTCCTCGCCGCAGGAACGTTCCTGCGCGGCCGCGTCCTGATGGGAGACGCGTCGTACGATGCTGGCCGCGCAGGAGAGCCGCCGTCGCTCGGCCTTTCCGACTCGCTGCGCGGCTTGGGCTTCCGCCTCGAACGCTTGAAGACAGGAACCCCGCCGCGGGTCCACCGCAGATCGGTCGACGTGACCGGACTCGAGCGACAGGCGACAAGCGAGGTCCCGCTCGCGCTCTCGTTCTGGACGGAGCCCCGCGCCCTTCCGGACGACTTCCCCGTCTACGTCACGCACACGAACGCCGAGACGCACCGGATCATTCGCGACAATCTCGAGCGAAGCGCCATCTTCAACGGTCTCATGACCGGGACGGGCCCACGCCACTGCCCGTCGCTCGAGAGCAAGATCGTGAAGTTCCCCGATCGGGATCGCCACAAGGTGTTCCTCGAGCCCGAGGGCCGCGACTCGGCGGAGATCTACCTGCAAGGGATCTACACGGCGTTCGCGCCGGACGTGCAGGAGCGCATCGTCCACTCGATCGACGGGCTGGAGCGGGCGCACATCGAGCGCTATGGCTACAATATTGAGTACGACTACGTGGATCCGCTGCACCTCGGGGCGACGCTCGAAGCACGCGACGTCCCCGGACTCTATCTCTGCGGACAGGTTGTCGGGACGACCGGCTACGAGGAAGCCGCAGCCCAGGGCCTTGTGGCCGGCATCAATGCGGCGCGTGCCGTGCGCGGAGAGGGCGCATTCGTGCTCTCGCGTGGCGAGGCCGTGATCGGCGTGCTCATTGACGACCTCGTGACGAAGGGGGTCACGGAGCCCTACCGCATGCTGCCGTCACGCTGCGAGCACCGGATCGCACTGCGCGAGCGCAACGCAGATCTGCGTCTCTCGCGGCTCGGGCACGCGATCGGCCTTCTTCCCGATGTGCGCTACGAGCAGGTCGAGGCGCGACGGCGGGAGATCGACTCCCTCTTGCAGAGATTGCGCGAGGCGCGCGTCGGACCGAACGATCCTGTAAACGCGCGACTGGCCGCGCGCGGCAGCCGGCCGCTCGAGGCGAACGGCGCCAGTCTGTTCGAGCTCCTCGTCCGGCCGCACGTGCGCCTTGGGGACCTCATGCCGCTCGACGGCATCCCCGAGCTCGTGCGCGAGGAGGTCGAGATCCGCGGCAAGTACGCCGGGTACCTCGTGCAGCACGCGCGGGAGAATGAGCGCTTGGCCCACCTAGACGCGATGCTTGTTCCGGAGGACCTAGACTACGGCGCGCTCTCCGGCCTCTCGATCGAGGGACGGCATCTGCTCGCTCGTGTGAAGCCGCGATCGTTTGGACAGGCGACGCGCGTTCCCGGGGTGTCGCAGGCCGACCTGGCGATGCTGGCGATCTACGTCCGGCGCGGCACGCCTAGCGCTCGCTCGGCGGGAGAAAGTTCCCCGTGTCCTTCCATTGCACCATGACCTCGCGGAACACGGGCGCGGCAATAGATCCTCCGCCGACCTGGCCGCCGTCCGGACGCTTGGGCTCGTCGAACACGACAACGAAGACGAGCTCAGGCACATCCGCGGGCACCAAGCTGCCGAACAACACGGTGTACCTTCCTTCGACGTAGCCCTGGCCGGGCAAGGCCTTCTGCGCCGTGCCGGTCTTGCCGGCCACCTTGATCCCGTCGATGCGCGCGGTCTGAGCCGCACTGCCGCGCGCGCTGTGGACGACGCCCGTCATCACGTCGCGCATGGTTGCGCACGCCGCCTCGTCGGCGACGCGCGGTGGGGACGCCTCGGCCTTGCGCTGCGATGGCTTCGTCTCGACGGGCTCGACGACGTGAGGCGTCAAGAGAAGCCCCCCGTTTGCGATCACGGCGAGCGCCCGCGCGAGCTGAATCCCCGTCACCCCGACGGATTGCCCGAACGAGGCCGTGGCGCGATCCACCTCGGTCCACTGCTCGGCCGGGCGCAGGATACCCTTCGCTTCGCCGGGTAGGTCGACGCCGGTCGCAGCGCCGAACCCGAGCTGGGTCATCGTTTGGTGCAGTCTCTCCTTTCCCAGTTCCTCGGTGGCGTCGACGATGCCCGTGTTGATCGACTCCTCGATCACCCTGCGGAACGTCACCTTGCCGCCCGCCTCCGCTCCGTACGACAGCCTCCCGGCGTTGTGAATCGTATGCCCGCCAACCTTGATCCCGTCGGTTCCCTGCAAGAGTGTGTCGGGTTTGACGACGCCCGCCTCCACCGCGGACAGGCCGGCGACCGCCTTGAAGATCGAGCCCGGCTCGAAGATGTGGGTCACCGCCACATTCTGGCGCTGCGCGACGGAGGATCTCGCAAACGCGTTGAGGTCGTAGGTCTTGTCCTGCGCCATCGCCAGCACCCCGCCCGTGCCGGGGTCGAGCACGATCATCATGCCGCTGAGAGCTGTATAGCGGGCCGCACACGCCGACACGGCTTCCTCGCACAACAGCTGGAGCTCGGCGTCGAGCGTCAGGTGGAGGTCCCTGCCAGGCTCCCCCTCGTCGATCACGCGGGACTGATAGGTGCGGCCGTCGGCTCCCTGCACGACGTGGACCCACGTGGGCTCGCCGCGCAGGGCCTGGTCGTACTCGAGTTCCAATCCTTCGAGTCCTTCGCCGTCGGAGCCGACGAAGCCGATCACATTCGAGGCCAGACTGCCCTGCGGATACAGGCGACGCCACGCATTGAGGAAGATGAGCCCGTACGCGCCTGCCTTGTCCGCCCGCTCCTCGATCCGTTTTGCCGTGGCGAGGTCGACTTTGCGGTGGATCCAGGTGAAGTAGCTCGATCGGTAGATCAGCTTTCCGACGGTGGCAGCCGACAGGCCCAGCTCTTCGGTCAGAATCTTCGTGAGCTCGAGCGGCCGCGTCATGTTATAGCTGTCGATCGCAACGGCCATGGCCTTTACGTCGAACGCGAGGAGCGTCCCGTCCCGGTCGTAGATCGCGCCGCGACGAGGAGCCATTTCGATCGTCCGCTCCTGCGACGCCGACGCAGCTCGAAGCCAGCTCCAATGCTCGATGATCTGAACCTGCACGAGCCGGACGAGGATGAGCCCTGCGGCGACGACGAGCAGGATGCGAACGAACCGCGCGCGCCCGCGCGTTCCGTCGCTAGCGGAGCTCAGTCTTGCGGACGTGAACATATCGGACCTTTGACGGAGTCTCCATGCCCAGCTGTTCCCGCGCGTAGCGCGACAGACGCTGAAGGGAGAAGCCCTGCTGGACTTGGATTTCGAGCGAGTGGTTGATCTCCTCGAGCTGCGTCAGCTCGTCGCGCGCCGCCTCGCGCTCGGCAGTCAGGCTTCGCAGCATCGTTCCCTGATGGATGTAGAGGAACAAGAGCCCGCCGATAATCAGGCCCCCGAACAGGACGAGAGCGACGTCGGGAGGAAGCGCGAGCGAGAAGCGACGGATTCCGCGGGCGCGGGCGCTGCGCCAGGAGTCTCCGCGTCGCCGCGCTCGACGCAGGCGGCGACTCTTTCTCCCACCGTAGGTGTCGAATCGCGAGGAGAATGCCATGTGCACGAGAGCGTAGACGACGCGTGCGCCTGCCGCCGGGACACGTGTCGGGTCGGCGGCGCCCAACATCCCCGCGCTCGTTGCTGCTACGTGACCCGCTTTGCAGCGCGCAGTTTGGCACTGCGCGCCCGCGGGTTCGCCGTCACCTCGGCGGGGGCGGCCGTGATCGGCTTTGCGGTGAGAATCTCGGCCTCGACACGTTTTCCGCACAGACACTCCGGTAGGTCCGGCGGACACGTGCACGCGGCGGCGCGCTCGCGCAGGAACCTCTTTGCCATGCGATCTTCCAGCGAGTGGAAGCTGATGACCACGAGGACGCCTCCGTCGGCAAGGGCGCGGAAGCCCTCTGCGAGGCCGCGCTCGAGCGCAACGAGCTCGCCGTTCACGGCGATTCGGACTGCCTGGAACGTGCGCGTCGCGGGGTCAATCCTCTCGGCGAAGTAGACGCCGGGAACCGCGCGATGGACGACGGAGACGAGTTGCTGCGTCGTCGTCAGAGACGCGGTCGTGCGCGCCGCGACCAGGGCTCGTGCGATCCGCCTCGCGTAGCGCTCCTCTCCGTACGTCGCAAGGACTCGTTCCAGGTCGCGGACGTCGACGTCCCCCAGCCACTCGGCGGCGGTCGGCCCCGACGTCGGGTCCATGCGCATGTCGAGCGGTCCGTCGGAGCGCAGACTGAAGCCGCGCGCGCCGTCGTTGAGCTGCAGGGACGACACCCCGAGATCGAGCAGCACGCCGCGCACGGCGCCGACGCCGAGGCGCTCGAGGTGCGCCGCGAGGTCTGCGAAGTTGCCGTGGACAAGCCGAACCCGATCACCAAACCGAGCGAGCCGCGGCCGAGCGAAGTCGAGCGCCTGCGGATCGCGGTCGATTCCAAGCAACCGCACATGCGGGTCCGCGTCGAGCAGCGCCTCGGCGTGGCCCCCCAGTCCGACGGTGCCATCGACGAGCGTGTCGCCGCCTGCGGCACTGCCGCTTGCGGCAGTGCTGCTCGCGGCGGTGAGGAATCGCACGACGTCGTCGCACAACACGGGCACATGCCGCGGCCGCCCGGCTAGCTGCTCAGCTGTCTCTTCCATTGTGCAAGGCGCTCCAGCGCGTCGAGAGGCGTCATCCGATCGATGTCGAGCTTCCGCAGCGCCTTCAAGACCGGGTGCTCGTCCGTCCCAAACAGCGGCGGAGTCTCCGCCGGTCGATCGGCGCGGGCAAGGCGAGACAGCGGAGCTTCCGACAAGAGGTCAGCCAAGATGCGGTCGGCGGCGTCGGTCACGCGGGCCGGCAGTCCGGCAAGGCGCGCCACGTGAACGCCATAGCTTCCCGATGCGGTGCCCGGCTCGACCCGATGGAGGAACACGACGTCGCGTCCGACCTCCTTCACGGCGACGTTCAGATTCACGACGTTCGGAATCTCCTCGGCGAGGCGTGTCATCTCCTGATAGTGCGTCGCGAACAGCGTCTTGGCGCGCACTCTCCGCGCCAGTTCCTCCGCGACCGCCCAGGCAATCGAGACCCCGTCGAATGTGCTCGTCCCGCGTCCCATCTCGTCGAGAATGATCAAACTGCGCGCCGTTGCCCGATCGAGGATCGCAGCGACCTCGAGCATCTCCATCATGAACGTGCTGACTCCGGCCACGAGCATGTCGCTCGCCCCGACGCGCGCGAACACGCGGTCGACGATCGGCAAGACGGCGCGAGTCGCCGGCACGAACGAGCCGGCCTGTGCCATGATTGCGAGGAGCGCCGCTTGGCGAAGGTAGACCGACTTCCCTGCCATGTTCGGCCCGGTGAGGATCACGACGTCCTGACCTTCGGGCAGGACAAGGTCGTTCGGCACGAACTCCTCGATCCGCTCCACGACCGGATGGCGGCCGCCCACGATCTCGACTGCGTGGCGATCGGTGAACTCGGGCCGGACGTACCCGAAGCGGTGCGCGACGTCCGAGAGCGACTGGATAGCATCCAGTTCGGCGAGGGCGTCGGCCAGCGTTTGCAGACACGCCAACCCACTGCGCAGCGCGTCGGTCGCGGCGTCGAACAGACTCTGTTCGAGCGCGAGCGTGCGCTCCTCCGTTGCAGCGATTCGCTCCTCGCAGCCGCGAAGCTCTTCCGTGACGAACCGCTCGGCGTTGGCCAGAGTCTGCCGCCGCACGTACTCGGGCGGAACCTTGTCGAGGTGCGGGCGGGTGACCTCGATGTAGTAGCCGAACACCCGGTTGTATCCCACCTTGAGGGAGGGAATGCCCGTGCGCGCGCGCTCGTCCGCCTCGAGGTGCGACAATCGGTCGCGCAGCAGGCGCACCTCGTCTCGCAGACGATCGAGATCGTCGCTGTAACCAGGCCGGACGACTCCGCCCTCGCGAGCGTCGACGGGCGGTTGGTCCACGAGCATGGCAGCGAAACGTGTCGCGAGAACCTCGACCTCCGGCGCATTCAATCGCTCGCGAACCGACGCGAGGAGTCCTTCGCGATCGTCGCTGCGCCCGAGGCAGTCCGACAAGCGTGGCGCGGCGCCGAGCGACCGCAGGAGGCGAAGGAGATCGGGCGGCCGCATTCGCCCCACGCCGAGCTTGCCAAGAAGCCGTTCGAGATCGTGGACCTCGGCGAGGACTGCGCGAACGTCTTCCCGTAGCAGGCTGTCATCGACCAACTTCGCCACGGCGTCGAGACGGCGCTCGATCGCCGCGCGGTCGGCGAGCGGCAGCAAGATCCAGCGGCGCAGCAAGCGACGCCCCATGGCTGTGGACGCATGGTCCAGAACGTGGAGGAGCGTGCCGCGTTCGTTTCCCGACCGCAGCGGGCGCACGAGTTCGAGGCTCGAGACCGTGAATGGATCGAGCGTCACATGCTCGGCCGTCGAGTAGCCGAGGACCGGGCGGATGTGGGGCACGGCCGATCTCTGGGTCGCCTCGACGTACGAGAGGATGGCGCCCGCCGCGCGCAGCGCGTCCTCTGGGATCGCTCCGCCGTCCGTTGCGACCGAGGCGGCGGAGAAGGTCGCAACAGGAACGCGTGTCACCCGCCGATCTCCCAAGGCCGCGGCGGATTCGGGCAAGAGCGTCTCGCTGGGGTCGCGCCTTGCAAGCTCGGCCTGGAGCGTCGCCGCGTCTGCGACCGCTGTGGCGACGAACTCGCCGGTCGACAGGTCGAGAAACGCGAGCCCGCTGCGCCCGTCGTTACCGGCCGGGAGCACGGCAGCAAGGTAGTTGTTGGAGCCCGCGTCCAGCACGGCCTCGTCCACAGCCGTACCCGGCGTGACGACGCGGACGACCTCGCGACGCACGAGACCCTTCGCCGACTTCGGGTCCTCCATCTGTTGGCAGACGGCGACCTTGTACCCCTTCCGCAGGAGCTGCGCGATGTATGCTTCGCCGCGGCGAACTGGCACTCCGGCCATGGCGTGTCCGTTTCGCGACGTGAGGACGATGTCCAGTTCGCGGGCCACCGTCTCCGCGTCCTCGAAGAACGCCTCGTAGAAATCCCCTAGATGAAAGAGAAGGATGGCTTCGGCATGCTCGGCTTTGACCCTCAAGTACTGCTTCATCATCGGGGACGCCTCGTCGCCGCGCATGCCGCCAGTATAGACCCGAACGAAGGAACCCGCAAAGCGGCGATGCGAAACCCGCGCGGCAACGGGCGTCGCCTCATTCTCTTGACATCTGGATATATGGCGTATATAGTGCACCCGGATAGTTCGACAGCCTGAAAAGGGCAAACCCATCGCGAGATGGGGGCGCAAAGCCACGGGCCTCGCGACCATGGATCTGAGGCGGCCGGGTTACCAGGAAACTGGGACCCGGTCTTGTCTTTTGCCGGAGGGGAGAAGGATGCAGACGACGATCTACTACAGCGACGAGGACGCGTACCTCATCAAGCAGGTTGACGCCAAAGGGAAGCGTGAACGAAAAAGTCGCTCGAGCGTTATCCTGTCCATTCTCGAACAGCACTTCGAATGCGAGAAGAGGCTCGGTGAGATCTTGGTTGATCTCGGAGTCATGACGCACAACGACTTGGCCAAGGGTCTGCATCTGCAGCAGACAAAGTTCACCAAGAAACTTCTCGGGGACATCCTGCTCGAGGAGCAGATGGTCACACCTGAGGCCGTGGAACGGGCTCTTATGATCCAGGCTCGGGGGCGCACGTCGGAGGGGAAGACCGCGTAGTCAAAGTCCTTATCTCGGCTGAAAAGGGCAAACCACTCGCGAGAGCGGGGCGCAAAGCCACAGACCTCACGCAGGGCGCTGGGCTGCCAGCCTCACAGGAGGCGGACATGGCAAGAGCCATGAGGCGAACCAGCGGAGTGAAAGCGCGAGGCGCGTGGCATTCTCATTGGTGGCGTGGCGGCGCCGCGCACTCTCTCCAGCTCGGCTTCGGCTCAGCCTGGGTCGCGTCTGCTTCCTCTGGAGGTGGAGGTCGCATGGTGTCGGAGAATCGAAGAACCGGTCGGGGTCTGCCCGTCGCGGGAACCCTGCTCGTGGTTGCATTCATCCTACTGGCCGCGTTTGGGGCGTCGGCGCAGACGTACCCACGCTGTCTCACCGGCTGCACGGCGAAGGACGTGACGCTCGACTCTGTCTGGGTGTCGTACCCCGGAACGTGCACGCCGGGAACCCCGGTCAACGGCCAGCTTTGGGTGCGCCTGAACTTCAACCGCAACGACAGCTACTGCGTCCGGTTCGTCGCCGACGTGTACGTCAACGGCATCCTCGTCGAGCAAGACAAGGTCAGCCAGCCGCAGATCTTCACCAGCAAAGGCCTCTACGACATCCTCGTCGGCCCGCTCGTCTGGACTTGCGGTGCCACGCTTGAACTCCGAAACATTCAGATCTTCTGGTCGGTCGACAACAAGTACGACACGGTCGACAAGTGCGTTGGGTGCGCAGACTACGGACCCGGATCGAAGTGCGTCGGCTACGCGACGGTGGTCGTCAACTCCCCTCTGGTGGCAGACTTCCTAGGCATGCCGGTAGTGGGCTGCGCTCCACTGACGGTGCAGTTCACGGACAAGACGACCGGGGGAGATCGCAGCATCCCCTATGCCTACGACTGGGACTTCGGCGACGGATCGGCACACTCGACCGCGCAGAACCCCCTCCATACCTATGCCAACCCCGGCACGTACACCGTGGCGTTGACGGTGACGGACGCCGTCAGCACGTCGGACGGAGAGACGAAGACGAGCTACATCACTGTCTACGCTTCGGTGACGGCGACCGCGGCGAACAGCGGCCCGGTCTGCGTCGGTCAGCCGCTATCGCTGACCGGTGGACCGGACGGGATGGCCAGCTACTCCTGGACTGGACCTAGCGGCTTCACGTCGAACTTGCAGAGCCCGACCGTCTCGTCCAGCGCGACCCTGGCGATGGCCGGCACGTACTCGCTCACGGTTACGAGCTCGAACGGCTGCACGGGCACGGCGGCTACGACCGTCGTCGTGAACGCGCTCCCGAGCTGCACCATCGCTGCGCCTGACAGCGTGCTTGCTGGGAGCACTGGGAACACAGCGTCCGTTGCCGACGCGGGACCAGGCGCGGCGTACGCGTGGACTCTGAC
>JBFYRA010000005.1:0-6660 GCA_041302485.1 Candidatus Bipolaricaulota bacterium | reverse complement strand
ATCTTCATGACGAGCACGGTATCTGCTACCGCCGCGCCCCGCAAACAGCTTGCCACTTGCAGCGTGCGGCTTGCGGCTTGCCGCTTGCGGCTTGCCGCTTGCCGCTGGCTCCACGAGAGGGTCCAGCGGCAGGTCACCTCCTCGGCGCGCAGTGGGTGCAGAGCCGCGCCTCGGAGCCGGGGCGCCCCGGCCGTTGCCGGGGCGCGGCGCCTCTCGTACGCTGTTGCGCCAGGAAGGAGGCGTTGTGAGCGAGGTGGTGCGCAGGTACTACGATGGATGCGTCGACCGCGAGTGGGACAGGCTCGCGCGGCCGTATCGCCGATTCGAGTTCGAGAGCACGCTCCGCCTCGTGAACGAGCACTTCCCACCTTCCGGCCGAGTCCTCGACGTCGGCGGCGGGCCGGGCCGGTACACGATCGAGCTCGCACAGCGCGGCTACCGAATGACGCTCGTCGATCTCGCGGCGGGGAACGTCGCGCGGGCGCGCGATGAGCTTGCGCGCCTCGGACTCGAGGTCGACGAAGTCCGTCAGGGCGATGCGCGCGATCTCGCGTCGATTCCCAATCGGACGTTCGACGCCGCGCTCATGCTCGGGCCGATGTACCACATCGTCGGTGAGGAGGGTCGGGGCAGGGCGCTCTTGGAGCTGCGTAGAGTTCTCAAGCCGGGCGCACCGGCAATCGTCGGATTCATCAACCCGTGGGGCATCTTGCGCTCGGGACTCTCCGAATTCCCGGGCGAATACGGCAATGAGCCCCACATCCGACAGCTGCTCGGCACCGCTGTGCAGGTCGGTGAGCAGCAGGCATTCACCGAGGCGGCCTTCCTCACTCCGCCCCAGGCGATTGCTGAGTTGCGCGCGGCCGGCTTTGCCGTCGACACCTACGCCGGCGTCGAGGGCTTCGCCGCCGGGATGCTCGACGAGGTCGAGAAGATGGCCGCCGAGGATCCTAAGGCGTACGAGATCGTGGTCGGCCTCGTGACCGAGACGTGCGATCACCCAGCGTACCGCGATTCGACCGAACACGTGCACATCGTCGCCCGCGCGCTGCCGCGGGACGCCGCCCCCGCGTAGCGTCGGAGCTTGCTCCGACGGTCTCCCACAAGAGGAGCCAGGCATCACACGCAACGCGATCGACCGGGCACAAGCGGGTCGGAAGCAAACTCGGACAGCTCGCACCCGAACACGGCAACGTCGCACCCGAACACGGCAACGTCGCGGCAAGCTGCGACGCTACGGGGGATCCGCGGACCTGAAACGCGCGTCGCCTCCGCGTGTACGTTCGTCGAGGTGATCAAGATGAACAGGACCAAACGCGCAGCGGTCATCGCCGGGATCCTGACTGCACTCTTTGCATCCGTGGTCGGTCTCGCCCAAAGCGGCGCGGCGCCGCTCGGCATTATTCCGACGCCGACGCCCACCCCGCTCACCGCGACGATCACGACGAACAAGACGAGCTACGTTATCGGCGAGAACGTGACGATCACGTACATGGTCAGCCTGCCGGCATACGTCTACATCTACGACATCCAGCCGGACGGCATCGTGCGGCTCATCTTCCCGAACCAGTACTCGCAGACGAACTTCGTCTCCGCCGGAACCCACTACCTGCCCGACGGGCCGTACAAGTTCACCGTGTACCCGCCGACGGGGACCGAGCAGCTTCAGATCATCGCCAGCGGCGTGCCGCTGAACCTGTCTCCGACGTCGTACAGCGAGCCGTTCCCGATGGTCGGCTCGAACCCTGGCGCGGCGGCGATGGGGATCCAGACCCAGATCCTGGGCATCATCCCCGAGCCGTCATACACGACCGCGTGGACGTCGTTCCTGATCCTGTCGTATTCGTACAGCCCGCCCGCGTCGCCGACGCCGCCGAGCGGCTATTACTTCTACCCGCCGTTCGTGGGCTTCCCTGGCGGCACGTGGTATTGGAACGGCGCTCAGTGGGCCTATGGGATGCCGCCGAGCGGCTTCTACTGGTACTTCGGCGCTGACGGGAAGTGGTACCTGCGGATCACCTTCCACTTCGGAAGCTGAGTCCGCCACAGGACGTTCGTGGGGCCGTTGTACCTCCTCGGGACTCGGCCTCGCACGGAAGGTCCCGGCTACGGCCGGGGCCTTTCACTTGCTCGCAGCCTTCGTTCGGCTACACGAGCGGCTTCTCGTAGATGCGCCACGTCTTGTGATGCGCGCCGCCCATCATGCTCGAAGCGCGGAGGATGAGGTCGTTTCCTTCGAGCAAGAGCGACGGCTCGCAGGTCTTGTAGCCTCGCTTGATCGCGTACTCGAGCACCTCGAGGTAGAGAACCGCGTCGATCCCCAACCTGCGGAATCGCGGCATGACGCCGAAGAACATCAGCCGGATGTCGGGAATCCGACGCCGCGTGCGCACGAGGCGCAGCGCGCGCACCAGGTCCGCGTCCTGCACGCGGTTCCATCGCGGGCGCAGCGGGACGTAGGGATCGGGCAGCGCGCCGAGCACGGCGGCCAACTCCCCGTCGACGTAGGCGAACCGCATGAGCCCGGCGTCGGCAACCAGCTTGAGACTCGACGCCATCGCCGCGCCCTCAGATTCGGTGAGCGGCAGGAAACCCCAGTTCGCCGACCAGGCCTCGTTGTAGATCTGGACGATGAGATCGACCTCCGCGGAGATCTTCTTCATGTCGATCGGGCGCGTCTCGATCGACCGGCGCCGCCGCACGGCGTCGGCGAGCGGCCGCAGTCGCTGCGAGGGCCCATCGCTGATGAGGATTCGGTACGCGTGGTAGTCCATCGCCTTCACGAAGCCGCTCTGCTCGATGAACTCGGCGTAGTACGGCGGGTTGTGCGTCAACTCGACTGTCGGCGGGTAGGTGAATCCTTCGATGAGGACCCCTTGATTCGCCTCGTGGGTCGCGTTCGAGTATCCCCCGGGCCCCATCAGGCGCTCCATGCCGCGCGCCTTGACCCATTCGGCCGCGCGATCGAGCAACGCACGCGCGACATCGGGCCGCGGCGCCACGTCAAAGAAGCCGAAGAAACCCGTCCTCGTCTTGTAGTGGTCGTTGAAGCGGCGGTTCACCGCGGCCGAGGCGCGTCCGAGCAGTTCCCGCCCATCGCGGGCGACGAAGTGCGTCACATCCGCGTCGCGGTGATAGGGGTGCTCGGGCGTGAGCAGGCCGGTGATCCCGAGGAGTCGGCTCCCGAGGAGCTCGGCGCGCAGCGGCGGCGTCCAGCACGGATCGCCACGGAAGAGCCGCCATGGAACGTCAACAAAATCCTCCAGCCCGCGCTCTCCCAGCCCGATCTCGACAATCTCGAATCCCATGTCCGGTCGCACCCCCGTGGTCGGCCATTATGCCGCGATTCCGCTCCGGCGCGAAACCGCCGAGTTGCACACTTGGGCATGTGGCGGTATTCCTTTCTGTATGACCGACCCCACGCCGCAAGGCACGAAGCTCTTTCGGATTCTCCAGGCGCAGGCCGGCGTGTCGCGACGCAAGGCAATCGATCTCGTTGCCGCAGGCGAGGTCGAAGTCGACGGCCGGCCGGTCGTCGATCCGTTCGCGCCCCTCGCGGCGGGCGGACCGCGGCGCCTGACGCTGCGAGGCCATCCTCTCTCTCTCGAGCCGCCCGAGCCCCGCGTGTATCGCTTCCACAAGCCGGCCGGCATGTTGTGCAGCCACGATGACCCGTTCTCGGGGAACACCGTGGGCCGCATCCTGCGCGCCGAGGGATTCGTCGGCTACACGTGGGTCGGCCGACTCGATCAGGACGCCGCAGGCCTTCTCCTCGTCTCCAACGACGGCGACGTCATCCAGGCGTTCACGCATCCGCGATACGAGATCCGCAAGGTGTATCGCGTGTGGATCGCCGGATCGCCGCCCGATCGAGACCTCGAACGCGCGCTCGCTGCCATGGAGCAGGGAATCGAGGACGAGGGAGAGACGCTGCGCACGCTCGACGGGCGCGTGGAGGGGCGCCCGCGTCACGTCGTCATCACGCTCGGCGAGGGCAGGAAACACGAGATCAAGCGGCTGTTTGCGCACTTCGACTTCCGCGTGAGCCGCCTCGTGCGGGTCTCCGTCGGGCCCGTCGGGCTCGGCGATCTCGCCCCCGGCGCGTTCGAGCGGCTGCCCCTCGCCGACGAGGTCGCTCTCGTCGCGGACGCACGCCGACGCCTGTCTGAGGCTGGAGAACTCTCAGACAGGGAAATATGATCCGATCATGCGGGTCGGCATCGGGCAGATGAACGCGCACGTCGGCGCCATCGAGCGGAACACGGAGACTGTCCTGGCCATGATGGGCGAGGCCGCCGCCGCCGGATGCGACGTCGTCGTGTTTCCCGAGCTCGCCGTCCCGGGCTACAGCCCGCTCGACCTCTTGTGGCGCCCGGGGTTTGTCTCGGCCTGCGAGGAGGCCGTCGCCGCCATCGCCAAGCGCGCCGGCGCGGCGACCGTGCTCGTCGGCTCCGTCACCGCGGAGCCGTCCCATACGGCAGGCAATCGGAGCGATCCGTCCTCGACGTGTGACGGCGCCGGCACGGATCTGCGCAATGTCGCGCACGTCCTGCGAGACGGGCGCGAGATCGGCCGCGCCGCCAAGATCCATCTACCGACGTACGACATCTACAACGAGAAACGCTACTTCACGGCGGGAGAGGGCGTCGAGACCTTCGACGTCGGCGGGATCCCGTCAGGAGTGAACCTCTGCGAAGACCTGTGGATCGACGACGGGCCGACGGACCTCGCGGCGAGTCTTGGCGCACGCATCATCTTCAACCTCTCGGCCTCCCCGTTCTACGTGGGCAAGCCGGAGATCCGTCGGCGGCTCGTGCGGCGACGTGCGCAGGAGAGCTCGGCGAGCATCGTCTACGTGAACCTCGTCGGCGGACAGGACGACATCGTCTTCGACGGGGGAAGCTTCGCCGCCAACGAAAGCGGCGATGTCGTGTTCGCCGCGCCTCGCTTCCAGGCCGGCCTGTACGTCGCCGATTTGCCTGGCAACCCGATCCGAGCACACGTCGAGGACCCAGGCCAGGAGCTGCGGGCCGCGCTGGTTCTCGGAATCCGCGACTACGTGCGGAAGAACGGCTTCCAGAGCTGCCTCCTCGGGCTGTCCGGAGGCGTGGACTCCGCGGTCGTCGCCTGCCTCGCCGCCGAAGCGGTCGGCCCGGAGAACGTCCTCGCCGTGTACATGCCGAGCCGGTTCTCCGCGGCGAAGAGCGGTGAGGATGCGCTCGCCGTGGCACGCGCGCTCGGACTTCGTTATCAGGAGATCCCGATTGCCGATCTGCACGAGCGGTTCCGCCGCGCGTTGCCGCACGGCGCCGCCGGACTTGTCGACGAGAACTTGCAGCCGCGTATCCGCGGGCTACTCCTGATGGCGCTGTCGAACCAAGACGGCGGCCTCGTTCTTTGCCCGGGCAACAAGTCGGAGATCGCGATGGGCTACAACACCCTCTACGGCGACACCGTCGGTGCGCTGGCGCCGATCGCCGACTTGTACAAGGACGACGTGTATCGGGTGGCCGCAACGTATCGCGACGCGATCCCGCGCCGCGTCATCGAGCGCGCGCCGACCGCCGAGCTGCGCGCGAACCAGAAGGACGAGGACGATCTCCCACCGTATGCCGAGCTCGACCCCGCGCTGCGCGCGCTCATCGAGGGAAACGCGTCGCGAGACGGCCTGCTCGGAGCCGGCTTCCCGGCGCCGCTCGTCGACGAGGTCCTTCGCCGCTACTTCCTGCACGAGCACAAGCGCCGGCAGCTTCCACCCGGCATCAAGGTGACGCCGAAGGCGTTCGGCGGCGGCCGCCGCATGCCGATCACAAACGCGTACCGGAAATGAAAAGGAGGGTCCGGCGCCCGGCCGAACCCTCCCACCCTCGCGCAGCGTTGCCTACTACTCGACCTTGACCTCGATCGACTGGTCGCGTTCCTTGATCGACTCGCGCAGCGGAGCCGACACGCGCAAGATGCCGTCCTCGAATTTCGCGACGACCTTCGACTTGTCGACCATCTCGGCCGGGAGCGGGAACGACCGCTGGAACCGGCCGTAGCGGCGCCCGACGCGGAAATACTGCTCGCGATCGATCTCCTCGCGCCGCTTGACCTCGCCCGAGATCACGAGCTGCCCCTCCTCGACGCGAACCTGCACGTCCTCGCGTTTGACACCCGGCAACTCGGTCTCGAACACGAGCTGCTTGTCCTTCTCGTAGACGTCGGTGCGGCCGAAGCTGGTCGCGACGTCGAATCCCACCCTGTCGAAGTCGCTGAAGAACTCGGCCATCAGCCGCGACAGGTTCGATTCCAGCAGGAACGGTCCTCTCCGTACCTCCGGCAGATGTCTCATGTTGCATCCCTCCTCGTCTCGGCAATTCCGCACAAGCAGTCTCATCTTTCGCTCCTTTGGCATTCCTGTATCGTGATTGCTAATTGGCAGTCTAGCACCGTTGCTGCTAGTTGTCAAGAGGCGGCGATTGGCCTAGTATCGACGCGTGCTCCGTCGACTCTTGGTCGCACCTATCCGGGCCTACCGCCGCTTCATCTCTCCCTCGCTGCCGCACGCGTGCCGCTTCTACCCTTCGTGCTCGCAGTACGCGATCGAGGCGATCGAGACGCACGGGGTGGTTCGCGGAGCCTGGCTCGCGGCGCGGCGGCTGCTCAAGTGCCAGCCTC
>JBFYRA010000170.1:0-3136 GCA_041302485.1 Candidatus Bipolaricaulota bacterium | reverse complement strand
AGCGCGCCTTGGGTGCCGCTGCGACGAAGGTGAAGATCAGCTCGACGAAATCGCAGATTGGCCACCTGCTCGGCGCCGCCGGCGGCGTCGAGGCGATTGCGACCCTGCTCTCGATGGAGCACGGATTCATCCCGGCGACGATGAACTACGAGGTTCCGGATCCGCAGTGTGATCTCGATTACACTCCGGTCTCGGTCGCACTCCCGATCCGTGTCGCGCTTTCCAACTCATTCGGGTTCGGCGGGCAGAACGCGGTGCTCGCGTTTGTGCGCGAGTAGGGGCGACACATGACGGAATCATTGCGGGTCGTGTCATCCTCCATATCCGGATGTGGGGGCGCACGGCCGTGCGCCCCTACGCCTTCCTCGGCGCGCTCTGCGGTCCCGCTTCTCTTGGCTGGTGGTTGTCGGTCTAGAATTGCCTGATGAACCGGAGGTCGTTCGTCAGGAACGCGCGGATGTCGTCGATCCCGTACTTGAGCATGGCCATGCGCTCGATTCCGAGGCCGAAGGCGAAGCCGGTCACCTGCTCCGGATCGTAGCCGACATTCGTAAGCACGGCGGGGTCGACCATCCCGGCACCCATGATCTCGAGCCAGCGGGTTGCCCCGGGAGCCTTGATGTGAACCTGCACGGAGGGTTCGGTGAACGGGAAGAAGTCGCCCGAGAAGCGCATCTCATACCCTTCGCCGAAGAACTCCCGCGTGAACAGCTCGAGGACGTGCTTCAGATGAGCCAGAGAGAGACCTTCCTCCACCCACAGGAGCTCGATCTGGTGGAACACGGGCGAGTGGGTGGCGTCCTGCGCGTCGCGGCGATAGCAGCGACCCGGGCAGATGATCCGGACTGGCGGCGACGCTGACTCCATCACGTGAACCTGGACCGGCGATGTGTGTGGGCGCAAGAGCGTTGTGTCGGAGATGTAGAACGTATCCCAGTCTGCGCGCGCCGGGTGGTCGGCCGGGATGTTCAGCGCCTCAAAGTTGTAGTACTCGGTCTCGATCTCCGGGCCGGTCGCGACGTCGAACCCCATGCGCTGGAAGATGGCCTCGATCTCACGCTGAACTTGAGTCAGCGGGTGCAAGTGTCCGACGGCGCGGCTGACCCCGGGCATCGTCACATCGACGCTCTCGCGCAGCAGCTGCGCGTCGAGGGCTCGTGCCTCGATGCCGCCGGAGCGTTCCTCGAACGCGTGCGTGATGCCGTCGCGCAGCTCGTTCAACAGCCGGCCGGCCTCGCTCTTGTCCTCGGCAGGGATGTCGCCGAGAGTCTTGAACAGCTGCGACACGCGGCCCTTGCGTCCCAGGTACTCGACGCGGAAGGCCTCGAGCGTCGCGGTGTCGCCGACGCCGGCGAGGCTGCGCGTCATCTCGTCGTTCAGGTCTCGAATCGCCGTCGTGAGCGCATTCAGGTTGCCCATGGGACGGCGAGTATAGCGGTCGCTTCCGCCATTGACAAGTGGGTTTCCGCGTGTAGTCTCAGGATGCAGGCGACAGGCTCGCCGAAGCGGCCGGCTTCGGGAAGGGACGATCGTGACGAAAACTGATACGGTCCATGCAAACCGCCGAAGGGCTCTGCTGCAGAGCCTCGAAGGGAAGGCGTTCATCGCCTACAACTACGAGCACTCCGATTACGCCACGCTGCGCTACCTCACAGGGTTCACGGGAGAGGGCACGCTCGTGCTGTCGGGCGAGGACGGGATCCTCTTGACGGACTCTCGCTACACGGAGCAAGCGAAGCGTGAAGTCGGCGGCCTCCGCATCCAGGAGTGCCGCGACTGGATGGCCAAGGACGCGGCGGCCCAGCTCCTGGCCCGCCAACTGCCGAAGGTGGCATTCGCCGCGCGCCGGGCGTCGTACAGTTGGTACGACGCGCTCCGCAAGCTTGGCTCGTTTGAGCTTGTCGATGTGCCCGATCCGACGAATGAGTTGCGAGCCGTGAAGTCCGCGGAGGAGATCGACGCGTTGCGGCGCGCCGCCGCGCTGGCCGACGCGGCGTTGGACGCACTCCTGCCGGAGATTCGCTTTGGGATGGACGAGGCCGAGATCGCATTGCGCCTGGAGTGGCGCATGCGAGAGGCGGGGTCCGACGGCGCGGCGTTCGCGACGAACGTTTCGGCAGGCGAGAACTCCGCCCTGAACCACTACAACCCGGCGATGGGGCGCCGTCCAGTCCAAGAGGGCGACCTTCTCTTGTTCGACTTCGGGGCCTGCGTTGACGGGTACCGTTCGGATCTCACGCGGACGGTGGTCGTCGGGCGTCCGGCAAAGCAGGCCGTCGAGATCTACGATCTCGTCCTAGAGGCCAACAAGGTCGGCATCGCCGCCGTGGCGGCGGGCAAGACGGGGATTGAGGTCGACGCCGTGGCGCGGAAGGTCATCGTTGACGCGGGGTATGGCGAGCGCTTCGGACACGGGCTTGGACACGGGATCGGGCTCGAGGTGCACGAGCGCCCGAGCCTCAGTGTTCTGAGCAAGGACACGCTTGTCGCCGGGATGGTGGCGACGGTCGAGCCAGGGATCTACATCCCCGGGTTCGGCGGCGTCCGGATCGAGGATGATGTGGTCGTCACCGAGACGGGGTGCGAGGTGCTCACTTCGTTCCCGAAGGATCGTCTCATCGAGGTGGGCACGTGAAGAGGCGGCCGGGGATCTGGATTGGGCTCTGCGCGGCGACCTTGCTTTCGATCGGCGGCTGTACGTGGTTCGCGGGCGCGCCGACGGCGGAATTCGACGTTCGGCCGCCCGTCGTCTACGCCGGCGACCAAGTAGCCCTCGATGCAAGCGCATCGGGCGGCGAGATTGTCGACTATCGCTGGGACGTGGCCGATGCTGTGGAGCACGGACGATCTGTCACGACGGTCTTTCCGCGCCCGGGGATCTTCGTCGTGCGGCTGACGGTGGAAGACGCGCAAGGCCGTACGGAGAGCGCCGAGCGGGAAGTGACGGTCTATGCCCGAAGCGGGGCGCGGCTGTTCAGCGAGCAGTTCTCGGACGGTGCCGCCGCGCTCGGTCGCTGGCCGCTCGACCCGACGTGGGCCGTGCAGGGGGAGAGCCGGATCGAGCTGATCTACGACGAGCCCGGGCACGTTCTCTACGTCGACAGCGCCCGCGAGACGCTGCATCGGCGCGCCGCGA
>JBFYRA010000059.1:0-3973 GCA_041302485.1 Candidatus Bipolaricaulota bacterium | reverse complement strand
CTTCGGCGACAGCGTCCTCTACGCCAAAGGAGACGAGTTCCTGGCGCTCACAGCCGGCACCGCCGAGCGCCCGCTTCTTGTGTACCGCACAGACTACTTCCCGAACGGCTTTCCCGAGCCAGCTGAGATTCCCGTTCCGTAGCGGACTCGGCGCGCGTCAAGACGCTGACTCCGCCGCCGGCGTGGCTGTCTTTGCCCCTAGGACTCGCCCTTCGGGTCCCGGGCGCCATCCTTGCGGGCACGCGATCTCCTCTGGCGTGAGCTCCGGCTAGAAGAAGCCGCCCTCCCACCCGACGACGAACGATGCGCCGCCTGAGGTCTCGAGCGAGACCGCAAGCGATCCCGTCCAGCCTGGGGCGATCGGCCACTCGAGCCCGAACAGGATCTCGCCGAGATCGAACAGGCCCTGCTCGCCGAAGAAGAAGGCAATGCTTGCCTCGGCAATGCTTGCCTCGGCGAGGCAAGCCTCGCCAGTCCGGTCACAGGGCGCAGCGACGTCCCAGACAAAGCCGAGGAGCGCCCAGTACGGCGCCTTGACGAGCGCGATCTTCGCAGGATCGAGTTCCCACAACCCACGCACGCGCACGCCCGCAATCTCGCACGCAAGCCCGAGGCCGTAGAGCGTGATCCCCTCGAGCGTTCGCGTCGACCCATCCCAGACAAGCCCGAGGTAGAGGTCGAAGCAGGTCGGGCTCTCCGCAGTGAACGTCGGCTCGACCTCGACCGTCTTCTCATCAATCGTGTATTGCACCTCGCACCCGAGCTCGATTCCCATGGCGAGTCCGCCGACGTCGGCCGCACGAAGGACAAGTTCCGAGAACCCGTCCGAGGTGAACGTGGCTGTTACGGTGACGTCGGCGCACTCGCAGGCGAATCCGGCCTCGATCGCGGCGTAGGTGAACGTAAGGCCACAGCTTTCCGTTTGCACGCGTCCGAACTGGTCGACGCTGAGTCCGAGAGCGAACGACTGCAGGAATTCCTCGGCGGTGGAGACCAGCGCGATCATCATCCCGACGCCGCTATCGTTGCGCACAAGCTCAATCCCCAGTTTGCCGGCAGCGAGCGCTGCGGACAAAGCCAGCTCGCCCTCGACGAAGCAGGTACTCGGCACATCGAACAAGAGCGTGGCGGCGAGTTTCCACGTGTTGCGCGCGAGCGCAGTCTTCGCGGCCAGCTCCCTTGCTCCGGTGGCGTCGACGTCAAGCGCGAGCGCAATCGTGAATGCGTCGTCGCTGTACGTGAAAGCAAACGTTGCCTCGAGTTCAATCAGCAAGAGCGGGATGTCCCAGCCGATCGTGCCCTCGCTCGCAAAGCCGAGGTCTGCCGCCTGAGTCAGTCCGCCAAGTGCGACGATAAGAAGAAGGACGCTCAACATGCGTTGGTGCATCGCGTCCTACCCTCCACCTTTGGGCGCACGCGGCAGAGTCCCTTCGTCGGGAATCCGTACGTAGACCTTCGCCGTTGCCTGCTCGCCGTGCTCGTCCTCGATCGTGTACGTGAACCAGACCTGGCTTCCGAAGTAATCGCCGCAACCGATCGCTTCGAAGATCACTTCGTCCGGCGTGGCAGGGTTGATGTATGTCTCGCCGCAGGGAGCCGTGCCGACGTTCACGATCCTCAGCCGATCGCCGTCGGGGTCTTCGTCGTTCGCCAGGACGGGAATGCTGATCAAGATCTCGCTCTCCTCCAGTTGGGCGTAGTCGGCGCGCGTGATCGGTGGCTCGTTCACTGCCTCGATCACCGTCACCGTGAACGAGCCCTCGACATGGACGCCGCAGGCGTCGGTTGCGGAGACGTCGACCGTCGTCGCCCCCGGCGGGAAGAACGAGCCCGATGCAGGGTCGCAGACGACGACGACCGGCGGGCAGCCGCCCTCGGTCAGCGCGCCGAACGTCGCAACCTCTCCGTCGCCTTCCGTGTGGACCTCGAGGTCGTCGGCCGTGATCGTGAGCGGGCCGTTGACGGTCACCGTGAACGACCGCTCGGCGAGGTTCCCATGCACGTCGAGCGCCATCACGATCACCTTCGTCGCGCCGATCAGGAACGCCGTGCCCGATGAAGGGACAGCGGTTACGTTCGCCACCCCGCAGTTGTCGGCTGCCGTGATCGGGTTCCATGTCACGACCTTCGATGTCGCTCCCGGCGCCGCGGCGGTGAGAATGTCCGCCGGCACGTTCCCGAGAACAGGAAGCTCTCGGTCTTCGACCACGACGTCAAACGCGTTCGTCGCGCCGTTGGCGGCGAGGTCCGTCGCCGTGTACGTGACCGTGGTTCTGCCGACCGAGAAGACGTCGCCGGGAGCATGACTCGCGACAAGGCTTGTGACGCCGACGTTGTCCGTCACGTCGACGCCGATCGTCGGCGGAGTCCAACTGACCGCCGCGCCGCAGATGCCCAGGTCATTCTCAATCGGCTCAGGCTCAGGATGCGCCCACGCGAACACCGGCGGCTCCGCGTCGGTGACGTCGACCGTCACCTGCCCCGTCGCCGTGCCGCCGTAGCCGTCGGACACGGTGTAGGTGAACGAGTCCCGACCGACGAAGCTCCGTGCCGGCGTGTACGTGACCGCGCCCGACGACGCCGCCCGCACGGGAGCAAGGATTCTCCCGGCGCCGAGGGCGACTTCACCGAGCGCGACCGTGCCGTGACCTGCTGGGCCGACCGCCACGACAGCCAGAACATCACCCTCCGGGTCCGCATCGTTCGCCAGGACTGGCACCTCGACGGAGGCATTGCTTGACGTGGTCGCGGTGTCTGCCGCACAAGTCGGATCGTTGTTCAACACATCGACGTGCACTGTCAACGTTGTCGTTGCCGTCGCGCCGAACGGATCCCGTGCTTCGACTTCGAACTGATCGACATACGGTGCGATGCCGCGGTGCGCAGCCAGTGCTTCGCCGCGACTCACCCGGTACAGGAGCGTCACGGCGTAGTTCGCCCCTGCGTCAAGAGAGACCAGGCTTGTCGCGGCTCCCCGCGTCGGGAGGAGGCTCACAAGTCCGATGCGCGGAAACTGGCAGAGGCGGAATCGTAGTGCATCGCCGTCCGGATCCGTAAACCTCAGGCATCCGGTTTCGTACCAGGCGGGGTCAAGCGCGTAGATGTCGGGGAAGAGGACGTTGTACAGGAGGTCGAACAAGACCGCGTCTCCACTCGCGGCAACAGGCGGGCTGTTCTCATCGCCTTCTGCGACGGATGGATCCACGACATGTACAAGGAGTCTGCCTTTTCCACGCAGTCCCTCAGGGTCCGTCACCTCGTACTCGAAGAGGTACTCGCCCCAGGTGGCGAAGCCGCCGTCGAGCTGGACGAGCACCGTCTTGCGGATCGCTGCGCCGTCCGCGGAATCCGCGACGCGGTTCTCGATCGTACCGGTCAGACCAACCACGGAGATCGTGGGAGCCCCGGCGTCCATGCTCGGCGCCGCGAGCGCCGCCCCGTATGGAGTCGAAAGAGAGCTGAATACGTAAGAGGATGGATTGCCGGCGCAGTCTGCGTCCGTTGCTCCAATCTCGGCTGACTTGTTGACCCACGGTGGACCGGGTGCGGATTGCGGAGACAGAGTGACCTCTGTCGACCACCCTGTCGGCGCTGAGTGAACGAGGATCGAGACTGTCGCCGGATCGGAGACTGCGCTCCCGTCGGACACCGTGTACGTGAAGCTCTCTGGCTGGGCGATGTTGTGCGGCGCGTAGGTGAACGAGCCGTCGCTGCGCACATCGAGCCATCCGTGCTCCAATGCCCTGCTCCACGTCGGCCCAATCAATCCGTCGTTCGACATCACGTCTGGGTCCACATCGTTGGCCAGCAGATTCCCCGTGACGACCGTCGCAGTTCCTCGCGCGATGGACGTGTCTTTGATCCGGTCATCCACCGCGACCGGCGGCCGGTTCACCGGGATCGTCAGCCGTGTGCTGAAGCCGGCCTTGTCCACCGCCTCGATCGTGAACTCACCGCCGGCGGCGTTGTCGGG
>JBFYRA010000045.1:0-5722 GCA_041302485.1 Candidatus Bipolaricaulota bacterium | reverse complement strand
CCGCCGGCGTGGCAGACGTACGGCCTGGCCGACGCGGTCCTCGCGGTCGACGGCGTGCAGTCGGGGTCCGCGGTGGAGATCGCGTTCACGACGCGCTCGCCGCGAGTCGCCTCCGGCGATGGCGGACTGACCGACGGCGTGTTCACGTGGCGGTTCGGCTGGTACCCGCTTCTCCTCGACCCGGGGATCGTGCCGCGTGAAGAGGCTGGCACGCTCACTGCCGGAGACACGGACGCGTTTCCTCTCGTGTTTCCGCAGGCGCGGATCACGGCGCGCGTCGCCGTGCCGGCCGACGTGACGCTGACCGCCGGTGCGGACGCCGTCGACCTCGAGGCCGCGCCACCGGACGACGAGAGCGCGGTGGCAGTCTACGTCATCACGAACACGGGGCCGACCCGCTCCCTCGCTCTGACGTTCGGCCCCGACCTCGAGCGCTACGTGCTCGACGGCCCGACCCCGATCGAGGTCACGGTTCGCAAGGGCCACGTCTACGAAGCCCGGCTCCTCGCGACCTACGCCCGCGAGATCCTGGCCGACTTCGCCGCGCGCTACGGCCCCTACCCGCGTGAGCGGTTTTGCATTGCCGAGAATCCGAACCCCGACGGGGACGCGCTCTCCGCCGACGGAATCGCGCTCATGTCGGAGCGGTTCTTCACCCATCGCGACATCCTGGTGCCGGCGGTCTTCCACCGCCTGACGGAGTTCGTGCTCGCGCACGAGATCGCGCACCAGTGGTTCGGCATCGGAACCGGCGTCGACCTCGACCGCGACGCGTGGCTGTCGGAAGGGTTGTCTCAGTACGCGGCGGTCGAGTACTTCGAGCGCGTCTACGGCGCGAGCGATCCGAACCTGTTGTTCGTCGCGGGAAACGGCCTGCTGGAGAACGTCGTCGCGAAGCAGTTCGGGTACCTCAATCTGCGCGAGCACGTGATCGAACTCCCGTACCTCCGCGGCGTTTGGAGTGGCTTCGACGAGGCTCTCGTGAAGCCGCTCGCCGAACTTGAGTATGCGAACGCCAACGCCGTGCGCCTGTACGACAAGGGTTACCTCGTCGCGCGCGCGCTTGCCGCGGCGACCGGAACCGAGGCGTTCGAGCGCGTGTTGCGACGGGCCGTCGCGGCGGGGTCGGCGGGCCGCGTCCTGCCGGCCGACCTCCAGCGGTGGGCCGAAGAAGAGACCGGCGCGTCGTTCGCCGCATGGTTTGCGGCCTGGGTCACCGGCAACGCCTCGGTCGACTACTCGGTGGCCATCGTATCGCGCGTCCAGACAGAGTCGACGCACGAGACGACCGTGCGCGTGCGTCGCGACGGCGGGGTTGCCCAGAACGTCGAAGTCGAGGCGAAGCTCGTGTCCGGCGCGACGTCGCGCCAGACGTGGGACGCGGCGGACGAGGAGTCTGAGCTGGTCTTCCGCACGCCATCGTTCGTCACGCGCGTGACGATCGATCCGGATCACCGCCTGCCGGACCGTGACCGCATCAACAACAATGCACCGGTTCGCATCGTCGTCGCCGCCGACGCTGCCGCCCTGCCGCTCGACGCGTATGTGCTGGCGCCGGACGCAGGCTCGAGCGGCGTCTCGCTGTCGCGCCTCGATCGCTTCCGCCTCGCGGTGAGCCAGGAGCGCGCCTCCCTCGTGGTGCGGCGCGGCCGCGGCGAGGCGTTCCAGGCCGGCGTCTCGTTTGCGGGCCAGCACATCGAGGCGGAGCTGGCGTACTCGCTCACGACGTTCGCCCCGGTCGAGACGGGTGGGCCAGGAACCACGTGGGAGCCAAGCTTCACGACTTCGCTGTCGGCGGAGCGGCTCGTGGCGGCCGGGCAACCGCTGTACGTGATGCACCTGGTCGGCGTGGATCTCGCGACGTCGTCCGACGCGGCCGCTGCCGCCGTGGGGCTGGACGTCGCGTCGACCGGCGCGATCCGCCTCGCCGCGGCCGCGAGTGACGAGTTCGGCATCCTCCCGCAGGTCTACGCCCGCGCTTCGGCCGTCATCGGCTACGGCCTCGGCTCGCTTCCGACGCCCCTGCAGTTCACGTTCGACGAGCTGCGCGCCGTCAAGCTTCCGCGCGCGGACGCCAAGGCGTGGGGCTCGCTGTCGCTCGACCTGCCGTCGTTCGGCGACACGCCGTTCAACGTGGCCGGCTTGGCGATGCTCGACGAACTTCGTGTGCGGCTCTACGTTGCAGGCGGCGCAGGTTGGACAGACCGCGGCGGATCCGGTACAACGTCGATCGGTGCGGAGGCCGGCATGGAGCAGGTCCTCAGCTTGTCCACGCTCGGCGGGTTCCTCCCGTTCGCGGTCCGTCTCGGAGTGGCGGTGCCGCTCGGGGGCGAGCTCAAGCCCGTGCTGTACGCGGGCTTCTCCCTCTAGAGACGACCGGAGGAATCGACGATGAAGGTGCCCGTTCGCTGGCTGTCGGACTACGTCGACGTGGAGACGGACGAGACGTCCGTCGCGCGACTGGCGGAGCGACTCACGCTCGCCGGCCTCGAGGTCGAGGAGATCTCGAAAACGGGAACGCTCCGCGGCGTCTTCGTCGGCCGCGTCGAGACGTGCGAGCCGCATCCCGATTCCGACCACCTGTCGTTGTGCACGGTGAGCACGGGCCGAGAAACCCTCGACGTCGTCTGCGGCGCCGCGAACGTCCGCGCCGGCGCCCTCGTGCCGATCGCCGTGGTCGGCGCCGAGCTTCCGAGCGGATTCCGGATCGAGCGGCGGAAGGTTCGCGGCCGTGTGTCCCTCGGCATGATCTGCTCGCGCGCCGAGCTCGGCCTCGAAGAGCGCTCGGAGGGTATCTGGATCTTCGATCCGGAGCTCGGCCTCGAACTCGGAACGGATCTCGCCTCCCTGCTCGAGTACGACGACACGATCTTCGACATCAAGGTCACCTCGAACCGGCCGGACTGCGCGAGCGTCTACGGCATCGCGCGCGAGGTGGCCGCCGTGCTCGACCGGCCCCTGCGCCCGCTCGACCTCTCGGTGCGCGAGGACGTCGAACGGGCCGCCGACCGCGTCACGGTGACGATCGAGAGCCCGCACGACACGCCGCGCTACGCGGTGCGGGTCATGGTCGACGTTCACATCGGGCCGTCGCCGCTGCGGGTTCAGCATCGACTCCTCAAGGCCGGCATGCGGCCGGTGTCGAACGTCGTCGATGCGACGAACCTCGCCATGCTCGAGGTCGGACAGCCGCTGCACCCGTTCGACCTCGACCGCATCGAAGGCGCGATCGGCGTGCGTCGCGCCAGGCCGGGGGAGACGTTCCAGACGCTCGACGGAGTCGACCGTCCGCTCGACGAGCGAGCGCTCTTGATCACCGATCGCGATCGCCCTGTGGCGCTGGCCGGCGTGATGGGCGGCGCGGCGAGCGAGATCACGGCGGAGACGAAGCGCGTCTTGCTCGAGATCGCCGTGTTCCACAACAACACGATTCGCCAGTCGTCGCGCTCGGTCGGCCTGCGAAGCGAGGCGTCGCAGCGGTTCGAACGCGGACTCGATCCGGACAGCGTCCCGTCTGCGGCGGCGCGGGCCGCGCACTGGATGCAAGCGTTGTCGGGATGCCGTGTCCTCTCCGGGCTCGTCGACGCCTACCCGAAGCCGGAGGCAGCGCGCACCCTGACGTTGCGCCCGGCGCGCGCGAGCGGCCTGCTCGGCATCGAAGTCGACGCCGCCGAGGTCGCAGCGCTCCTGCGGAGGCTCCAGATCGCAGCGCGGGTCGAGAACGGAGTCGTCCTCGTCGACGTTCCAAGCTACCGCCGCGACCTCGACCGCGAGGCCGACCTCGCGGAGGAGATCGGCCGCATCCGCGGCTACGACCGACTCGAAGCGCGCCCGCCGCACGCGCTGTTGCGCGTCGGCCGCAAGGATGCCATCGAACGCGGGAAGGACCGCGTCCGCGAGGTCCTCGTCGGGCTCGGCATGGATGAAGCGCTCACCGACGGGTTTGACAAGAAGCCGTGGCGCGAGGCGCTCGGCATCCCGGCGGACGACCTGATCGTGGTGCGCAATCCGATGGCGGCGACGCAGGCGGCGATGCGCTCGAGCCTGTTGCCCGGGCTCGCTTCGGTCGTCGAGACGAACCTCAACCGCGGCGTCGACGGGGGCATGGTGTTCGAGGTGGGCCGCGTGTTCTCGACCGTCAGAGGCGAGCGCGACGCCCTCGGCGGCGCGATGTTCGGGCGAACGGGCCTTCCCCTCTCGGGAAAAGAAAAGGTGTCGCTCGCTCTCGCCCGCGGGATCATCGACCGTTTGCTCGAGGGCCTGCGTCTCCACGGCGTGACGGCCAAGGCCGACCCGTCGCGCCCATGTCTGCATCCTGGCCGCTCGGCCCAATTCGTCTCCGCCGGAGAGACGATCGGCTTCTTCGGCGAGCTGCATCCCGGACTCCTCGATCGCTTCGCCGTGCCGACGATCGTGTACGTGTTTGAGTTCGAACTCCGACCACTCCTCGCGTCGTTCGAGGCCCCGATCCGCTATCAGACCCTCCCCGTGCTCCCGGCGGCGAAGCGCGATCTGTCGATGCTCGCGCCGGCGTCGCTCGATGAGGCACGCATCCGCGCCGCCCTGCTCGCGGAGCCGGAGGTCGAGTCCGCGTTGTTGTACGACGTCTACACCGGCGAACAGGTCGGCGAGGGACGAAGAAGCCTGACGTACGAGATCTCGCTGCGCGCCGAGGATCGGACGCTGACCGATGCGGAGATCGCCGGCGTCGTCGATCGGATTTCGGCGCGACTGCAAGACCTCGACGCGCACCTGCGAGCGGCATGAACAAGACGATCATTGCCCGCGATGCCGCGGCGATGGAGGAGATCGGCGTCGAGCTGGCGAGCCAGCTTCGAGACGGGATGCTCGTCTCGCTCGTCGGGCCGCTCGGCTCGGGGAAGACGACGCTCGTGAAGGGCATCGCCAGGGGTCTCCTGATCACGGATGTCGTCGTGTCGCCAAGCTACGTCCTCGAGCGCGAGTACTCGGGCCGCCTGGCGCTCCATCACATCGACGCCTACCGCGTCTCGTCGCTCGGCGAGCTGGCCGAAGCCGGACTCGACGCCGAGCTGCCTCCCGAGCGCGGTGTGACCGTCGTTGAGTGGCCGGAGCGGATCGACGGTCTGATCGAAGCAAGCAACATCCTCGCGTACATCGAACTCCAAGACGATGGGGCTCGGCGAGTGACTCTGACGACGCACTGATGACCTCTGTAGCGTCGGAGCTTGGCTCCGACGTTTCGTGTCCTGGACGGTTCTTGGTGCCCCCCAACGTCGCACACAAGGTGCGACGCTACATCGGGTCCGGGATGCCGCAAGCCGGCCTTCAACGCCCACGAAACACACCCCAATCAGGAGATGACGACGCGCCGCGAGTCCTCGTAGCGTCGGAGCTTGTCTCCGACGTTTCGTGATGTGCGACGTCACTGCGGGAATCGGGAATGGTCGATGATCCCAAGCGTGACGTCGGAGACAAGCTCCGACGCTACAGCGATTCCTGCGGGTCGCCAATCTCCCACACGCCGTCCACGTCGGCGCCGCAGTCGGGACAGCGGCCCTCGCCGATTCGGTTCTCGCGAACCACGTAGCCCGTGCGGGTGATGACTTTCACGCCGCACTCCGGGCAGCGCGTCGTCTCGCCTTCGCCAGGCACGTTGCCGATGTAGATGTACTTGAGGCCGGCGGCCTGTCCGATCCGCAGCGCGCGCTCGAGCGTCGCGATCGGCGTCGCCGGACGATCG
>JBFYRA010000030.1:0-45263 GCA_041302485.1 Candidatus Bipolaricaulota bacterium | reverse complement strand
GCGACACGCTGCCACCGCAGTTCGCCTATGTCCGCGGTTCGACGGTCGCCACCGCTCCCGCCTTCTTCTCAACCGCCGACCCCGGGTTCGCCGCGGGGTCGCTCGAGTTCAACCTCCAGGCAACGCTCGAGCGCGGCGAGCGCGCGGTCGTCCAGTTCGACGCGACGGTGTCGGAGCCCATTGTGGACGGCCGCAACTACGTCAACGTCATGGTCGCCGTCGGAACCGACGCCGCTGGCACTCCGATTCCCGCCGATCAGCAATCGACCGTCTCGGCAGACACGGACTCCGACGACGCCTCTTCGGTGTCCATTCGCGGGCGCTCCTGGATTCTCGAAGGCGCCGGCGGCTTGATCAACGCGCCCGTCTTGCGCAAGACGGCGGAGACGCTGGAAGCGAGCGCCTGCCTCGGCGCGGCGGCCGTCGTGGACCGCGTCTGGTTCCAGACCGACATTGCGATGTTTGCCGCAACGGAGTTCGCCTCCTTCGCCCGCGACGGGCGCACGGGCGACGTCTTCCCCGACACGCTGCTTCCCATCTGGACCCGTACCGTACGCGACGAGTTCGACCGGTACGCTCTTGGAAACCTCCTGCAGGTCGAGGTCCTGTCCTCGCTCGGCGTGGAACTGGCGGACGGACCGAGGATCGTCGACGCCGCCGCCAGAGCGCGCGTGTCCAACGAGGCCGCCCTCGCCGAACGCTTGACTGTTCTGGCACAGCGCGCCGGAGTGACGGCCGACGATGTGGTTCCGGATGGACGCTGGACCTACCTCGAAGCGGAGGCAGGAGAGCCTGTCTTCCGATCAAGCCAGGACACCCCGTGGGGACCGACCGGGGAGTGGACGTTCGTCGATGGCGACGTGGTCGCAAGCAGCCTCGGGATGAGCCTGTTGCGCCAGGCACAGGCCGCCGAGACCCTAATCGCCTCCGTTGACGCCGGTGAGCGCTACGTCGGCTGGATCCTCGCGGAAGCAATGGCCAACAAACTCATTGCGCTCGACAGGGACCTGACCGTCCGACCGACGAACGGGCCCGCCTACATCCCGCACGTTGCCCACGCCCTCAACGTTCCGGGTCAGTTCGCAATCTCGGACAGCGCGAGCGTGCTGTTCGATCAGGCATCGCTCGTCTGGGGTGCCGCGAGGACGCTCGAATTCCTGCGGAGCACTGCGCCGGACTGGCCGGCATCGGAGCTGGGCCTCGCGACTGCTCTTGAGGCCGGGGCTCGCGCGATGCTCGTTCGCGCGGCAGATGCCGTGGCCGCGTACCACATCGCCGCCGACGGACGAATCGTCGCGCGATCGCCCGGATCCCCGGACGGAACTTGGATCGACGCCTCAACGGTCGATGTCGCACTCCTCGTCCTTGCAACCGACGCGGCCCTCGGCGCGGGTGACGACGCGGCCGACACCCTTCGCGCGATCCAGGCGGCCGCGATCGCTCTCCTGTTGAGCCGCCAGGGCGTCGACGGCAGATTCGCCTCGGTCTCGCCCACCGCGAATGTCGATACGGAACTCGCGTCGCAGTTCGCCGGCCTCTACGCGCTTCTCATCGCCGGGCGGATGCCGGCGGCGGAGCGAACGTTCGACTTCCTCGAGCGACACGCATGGGATGACTGGAAGGGCTTCGGTCTCTACCGGCTACCGGAGGCCGACGACACGCCGCTCTGCTACACGGCGCTCGACATCGGGCTCGCCGTTGGCGCACTCCGCGAGTTGGCCGCACGTGGCGACGCAGACCGATCTGCGCTCGCACTTCAGAGACTCGCCGCGTTCGCGCGCAGTGTCCTCGACGACGCGGCGTTGCAGCTCGACAACGCGGGCGACGAATCCGCCGCCCGTCTCTCTGCGGGCTCCGGCCGTGACAGGTTGCTCGGGATCGCAGTGGAGGACGCGAGCGTCCTCGCACCAGTTCTGCAACGCTCGCTCTGTCTCGTCGACGCGGCGTCGACAGCGGCCTGCGGCGGTCTGCGCATCCTGCCCGACGACCCGTGGTATCAGACCGACATCGCGATGATGGCGTCCTACGTGCTGCAGAACTCGGACCTTGGCCGCGCGGACGACGCCGACGCGAACCTTATCGCCGTCGACTTCCATTCAGGTCTCGGCGTCCCGTTCACGGCGTACTCGTCACTCGCCGGCGCCCCGGAGAGGTTTGCAGACGATGTCGGGTCGACTGCGTCGCTCGAGCCGATCGTCGTCCCGTTCTTCGCCGGCGACCCGCACCTCGGCACCGGGCCCGATGCGGGCCTCACGTGGAATCCCCTCACGTTCGACACGCGCATCGTCCCTTCCGCCATCGGAATGACGCTCCTGCGCGAGGCGCAGGAGGTGCGCGAGCTGGCCGCACGGGGCGACGCAGATCTCACGCCGGAAGACAGACTGACGGCGCGCGTCCTTGCCGCGTCGGCGATCAGCAAGCTCTCGACCCTCGAGGGCCTCGTTCTCGCGGGACCGGGCGAGACTCGCTATGTCGCCCACGCCTACTCGGCAATCCCAGAGGCCGGGGACGTCCGCATGGACGTCATCGATCGGACGAGCGGTCTCTTCGATCAGGCATCGCTCCTGTTCGGACTGACCGAGCTCGTGCGTCTGGCCCGCGACCCAGCCGCGGCCGGTTCGCTCGCCGCCGTCGCGGCGATTCCAGCGGATGTTGAGGCTCGTTGCGCATCGCTCGCCGACGTCGCCCTGGGGACGCTCGAGTCCGCACACCGTCGCCCACTGGAGCAGGTGCTCGCCGATCTCGCCGCCCCCGACACCTCCGGCTGGACCCCCGGCGACAGCGTCTCCGCGCGACATCTCGGTCTCATCATGATGGCGCTTGAACGGACCGGCGAGACGTTCGACGATCTCGCCGAGCGCTCGCGCATCCTGCTCGTGGAACAAGCCGCCTTCGTGAACTCGTCACTGTGGGACGGAAGCGGCGGGTTCCGCGAGACGTGGAGCGTCGACCACGACATGGCGGCGTTCTGCGAGACACCAACTCTGAGCGGGCAACTCGGCGCCCTGAGCGGACTGCTCGTCGCCGACCGACGTGCTGGCGGCGGCGCACCGGGAATCCGATCGGCGCTCCTCGCGTTCGATGCGAGGTTCTGGGACTCCGACGCGGAGATCTACGTGGGCCGACTCGACCATCTCTCTTGGTGCATGACGCCGCTCGACCTCGCGCTCGCCGTCGCGGTCCTCCCGCAGGCGTGCGCGTACGTGGACCCGATCGATGCAGAGGCCATCGCGTCGCGTCTCGAGCGCCACGTTGATCGCGTCCTCGATGCAGCCGATCTGCAGATTCCAGCCCGCTCATTGGACGAGGAAGGTCAGGAGCAAGCCTACGCCCCCGTGTTCGACCGCCGCGTCTGTATCGAGCCAAGGTCGCCGCTCGGCGGACTTGCATGGACGCGGCCGGGTGACCTGATTCGGTACACGATCGAGGGCGAGAACCCATCGCCAGAGACCTTCTTCGCACTGGTTCTCGATGACCTCTTGCCGGAGGGCGTTACGCTCGTCGCCGCGAGCCCTGGGGCGACGAGCGACGGGCGATCGCTGCGCTGGACGTCGGCGCGGCTCGATCCAGGATCCAAGCTGACGTGGCAGATCGACGTGCGCGTTGATCCGTCGGCCGAGCTCGGCGAGACACTCACGAACTGCGCCACGCTGGCCTATACGGATGCAGCCGGCGTCGCGGGGCCCCAGCGCGAAGCGTGCGCCAGCGTCACGCTCGGCAGCGCCGACGGCGCTCGCCTCGGCGGTCTCGAGAACGCCCCTCTCGCGTACCGGACGGACGAGGCGATGCGACTGGCTGCAGCGCTGGAGGACCTCGCCGACCGAGGCTTGCTCGGCGCGGTCGCCGCCGAGGCCCGTGCGGCGTCACGGTCCAACCTCGGCGTCTTGCTCGGCGAGTCCGGACTCGGAATCCCCTTCTCTCTGGCGCCGGTCTGGACGACGCCCGAGCAGGCGGCGGACACCCTCGCGCTGCTGGCGAGCGAAGCGGGGCTGCCAGGCACACCGGGGCTCGCGCTTCCGATCTTCCTGCCCGCGGCGCGCGGCGTCCCAGTCCTCGAACGCGGCACGGGATTCGTTGCCAGAGACGCCGAGATCACCCCAGCATCTGTCGGATGGACCCTCGCGCGGGAGGCGCAGTTCTTAGACGCGTCGGGCGGCGCGAGAGATGGCTTGGACGGGTATCTGGCGGGGTTCGTCGAGATCGCGCTCGGCGGCCAGCTTGCCTGGCTCAATGACGTCGCCGGCTCTTCCGGGGCGGCCACGCACTTCGTGCACGGCGTGGAGGTTCGGACGGTCGACGGCGCGGCAGAGGTTGCGATCACCGACGCACGCAGCCTCATCTACGATCAAGCGTCGCTTCTCGCCGGCCTCGCCCGCGTCGTCGGAAGTCGTGGGGTAAGCGCTGACGCGGTCCGGGTCGCGACGAACCTCGCGATCTACGTCCTCTCCGATCTCGCCCGGCACATCCAGGTCGACGGAGCCACTGCGTCCGCACTCGATGCAGGGAGCGGCACGGCGCGCTGGACCGACGTGGTCGTGGCGGTCGGAGCGCTATCCGACGCCGCCGACAACATCCCTCGCGAGTCGTCTCTGGCACGTGGACTCATCTCGGCCGTCGTCGGCCCGGCGCGCGCCGCGGCAGCGTCCCTGCCGCAGGAGGAGCTGGCGCGGATCAACATCCTACTCATCGCAGCGCGCAGTCTCGGAGACCGCGCGCTGCAGCAGGAGGGACTCGCCGCCTGGAAGGCCTGGGCCGCCACGGCGCGAGACCGCGACGGCCGCCTGGCGTTCACCGCCGCGGCTCGCATCGGTTGGCGCCTCTCCCCCGCCGAGATCGCGCTGGCACTCGAAACACTCGCTGAGGTCGCTGCAGCCGACCCGAGTCTCGCAGCCGACGCTGCTGCGGGCGCGGCAGATCTCGTCCGGAGTGACCTCTTGGCAGACCGCGTCCAACTGTGGACGCCGCTTGGCTACTGGCGCGATCACGTCGGTCTACCGTGCTTCGACGCCGCGCCGGTCTTCGCGATCCGTCCGGGACCGCCGCAGAGCGAGCCCATCGGGACGCTCCGTCGGCCGTAGCGCGGGATCCCTGCTGCGGCGCCGACGTCATGCGCATCACGCACCGATGTCTTGCTCCGCGCGGCAGGCGGACCTCCTGTGCCCGCCATGCAGACCTGACACTGTCTGCGGATGCGCACAGACAGAGCACGAGAACAACACAGGGCAGCCATCGGGCCCATCGCGCTGGCGGCGCTGCTCGCCGCGATCTCGGTCGCCGGCACGGCGCAAGACGTCCCCGCGCCGATCGCCGCAGCGACGACGTCGTGTATCGGCGCGGCGCTCCGCGTCACGTCGCTGGCCGAAGCCGCCCCGCGGGAGTACGACGTGGCACTGTCGCTCATCGTCGCGAACTGCGGCGAGACAGTGCTCGAAGCCGTGAACGTTCGGCATCATCTAGTGCCCGCCTTCCCTCCCCCGGTCCAGGTGAGCGTCGTCGAGGTCTACAGCGCCGATCTCGCCGTGAATCCCGACTACGACGGCGCAGCGCAACCCCACCTCCTGGCCGGCACGGACACTCTCGCTCCCGGAGAGCGTGGCACCATCACGCTCAAGCTTCGCCTGGCGCTCAACGGCGGCGGCGCGTGGTTCGAGACCCGCGCGCTTGCCTTTGCTACAGACCCCGACGGCGCTGTGGTGACGGATTTCTCGACTGTCGGAGTCGAGCCGGACGCCGACGGGAACGGCGACCCCACGGACGACAGCCGTGCGACCGAGATCCTCCTCGCGTCGACGAGCCTCACCGGATTCGCTGAGACGACGATCCACGTTGGCGCGCTCCCGCTCGACATCGATGTGACGTCGTTGCTGTTCAATACCTCGGTCCGGATCGACAGCTTCTCGGCGCGACTGGACGCCAAGTTGACGAACACGATCTTCGACTTGCTCACGTTCGCGGCGTCCGGGCCGATCGGCGGGCTGTCGACCCAGTCCACGCTGGCATTCAACCCGTCGACGCTCTCGTTCACCTCGTGGCAGACCTCGATTGCACTCGACGCGTTCGAAGTCGGACTCTCCGACACGCTCTACATCGCGGCCGTTCCCTCATCGTCGTACAACCTCGTCAGGGTCTCCGGCGCGCTGGAAGCGTTCAACCTCGAGGCCGTCGTCCGCGTTGGCGTCTGCCCGCCGGAGTTCTGGGACACGACCGTGTGCGTCGACTGGCAGTGGGACGTCTGCCAAACGCCGCTCAGCGCATGCATCACGTTCAGCGGCACGAACGGGTTCACGTCGCTCGAGCTCGTCGCGCGCGACATTCCACTCCTTGAGAAGGTTCTCGGCCCGGGAGCGACGCTCGACGTCACGCTCGTCTTCACGCTCGAAGAGAAGGCCTTGACTCCCACGCTTCGGTACGCCCCGGACTGGATCATCTGCCCGGAGATCGTCTTTCTTGGCGAGATTCTCCTCACGGCGCCGGGTCCCGGGATGAGCGGGATCCGCATCTACGGCGCCAAGGTCGAGGTCCCCGTGGGCGACGTCATCTTCCGCGTCGCCGACTCGTTCGGCGACGACAAGAACGCGGCGATCACCGGAAAGGCGGCGTTCTTCGAGTCGTTCAGCATCGAGACCGCCCTCGCTGCATGCTGCGGATCGCCCGGCCGAATCAAGGGGGCCGTCTACTTCGAGCGATCTCCCGCTCCGTCGGGCGGCCTGTTCGGCGTCGGCCTCGTGGAGGGCCTCGCCGAACTCCAGTTCAGTCGGCACGTCTTCGCTGCGCTCACGGTGGAGTTCCGGCCGACGAGTCCGAACTGGCTCCTGACGGCTCGTCTTCGGACCCTGTGGTAGCCGCGGGGAGAGGCACGATGCGCACGACGTTCTTCACCCAGAAGCTGCCTGCCGATAGGACGCCGTAGTCCTCGTTGCTGACCCGACCGTGGTCGGGCAGGACGACGATCCGAAAGCCATCGACCCACGTCGGGACGAGAAGTCCATCGAGAGCGTACGCAACCACCATCGGGTACTCCTCGCTTTCGACGCGCGCACGATCGACCGCCATGCGGTAGCCGTCCGCGGCCACGACGTCGATCGACGCGTAGGAAATTCCCCTCAGTACATCCGCCAGCAGGGCGCCCGTGTACGTTCCTCCGTCGCGCCAGTTGCCGAACTGGTTCTGGACCTCGCCGCGGCGCGAGATCTGCGCGAGCCGCCTCAGGTCCGCGAGGCCGACCCTCTTCTCCACTCCGTTCGGAAGCTCGATCCACAACGACGGACCTGCCGGCGCGGTCGCCCAGCGGACCGCAAGCGGCGTCACCACGGCGAGGGTCAGCAAGACGAGGCCGAGGACCATTCCGCGTCGCAGGTTCTTCATCCTCTCCACCTTCCGACGGAGGCCACGACGGCTAGTCCGACGAGCAGAAGCCCGATCGCCAGGGCGGCCGGACTCCAACCGCTTCGCAGCTCTTGGCGGCTCGTCGTCCGCGTCTCCGATAAACCGAAACATCGTCCCCGCATCGAGATGGCGATGGCGTCAACGCGGTAGAGCCCCGAGACGAGCACGGGCACGAACGTGTACCTCACGGCACGCAGAACCCGCCGGGGACTGCGAACCGAAAAGGTGATCCCGCGAACCTTCTGCGCGTCCCGCACCGCGCGCAACTCGTCCTGAAAGAACGGGACAAACCGCAGCGAGAGGATGATGAGGTATGCATAGCGGTAGGGAACCCGCAGGCGGATGAACGAGCCCGCGAGCCGGTCGGGATCGGTCGTGCGCACGAAGAGCGCGCTCGCGCTGATGATGACGAGAAAGCGAAGGGCCATCCGGGCGCCGGAGAAGAGTCCTTCATCCGTCAGCCGGATGGGGGACGCGAGGACGGTCACGCCGGTGCGTACGGAGAGTGCCTGAGCAACGAACAACAGCACGACGAACAAGAGGACGAACCTGCGCCAGGGCAAGAGGCGCGCTGGCCGCTCACCTGACGCGACAGCCAGAGAGACGATCGCAACCAGTGCCGCCGCGCCCACCCAGACACAGGGGACTGCAAGCACCGCCCCGACCATGCAGAGGAGAAGAAACGCGTTCGCCAGCGGCGCCGCCCGATGGAGCCCCCGCCCGGTCATGTCCACGCCTCCGGCGTGAAATCGATGTCCCCGCGCTCACGCAGCCGCGCGAAAACCTCGTCGGGAGGACCTATCCACGCCGTGTCCCCCTCGAGGTACAGGACCCTGTCGGCCAGAGCTCGCGCAAGCGGTATGTCGTGCGTGACGAGCGCCACGGCGCCTCCGCCGCCCGCAACGTCGCGGATTCGTTCGATCATCCATAGGACATTGCGCCGGTCTTGCCCGATAAACGGCTCGTCGAGCAAGAGCACGTTCGGCCGACGGGCGAGCGTCGTGGCGACCGTGAGGCGGCGCTGCTCGCCGAGACTCAGCGACAGCGGCGCTGCGCTCTCCAGCTCGCCGAGCCGAGCCGCGCGCAACTCTTCGCCGATGGAGCTTGGCGGCCCGGGGTGCTCGAGTTCCATCTCCCGGCGCACGGTACGCTCGAAGATCTGATGGTGCGGATGCTGGAAGACGAAGCCGATCTCGGTCCCGCGCGCGCGGTCGATCCTGCCCGACTGCGGCACCTCCAGCCCGGCCACGAGCCGGAGAAATGTCGTCTTCCCTCCGCCGTTCGGCCCGATGATCGCCAGCACCTGTCCGGCACGAAGGGAGAGCGAGAGGTCGCGCAAGAGCGGCCCCGCGTAGCCGAACGAGACGTCTCTCACGCTGACGAGATCCGCGCTCCCTGCCGCTCCCGACGGCTCCACCGCCCAATCGCCGCGAAGTCCGAGACGAGCGTAGTCGAGGCGCTCGCGCGCCGGGTACCGATCCACCAATCGGCCGCGGTCGAGAAGGATCAGGCGCGGCGCAAGAACGCGCAGCGCGTCGATGCGGTGCTCGACGATCACGAGCGTCCTCTGTCGCTCCCTGTTCTGTTCTGACAAGAGTGCGAACAGACTGCGGACCCCGCGTGGATCGAGGTTCGCTGTCGGCTCGTCGAGGAGCAGAAGACGAGGCTCCATCGCCAGGATCGATGCAATGGCGAGGCGCTGCTTCTCGCCGCCGGACAGCGTCGCGGTCGTCCGATCGCGGAGCGCCGCGATTCCGACGGCATCGAGCGATCGCTCAACGCGGGCACGAACCTCCTCAACGGGAAGACAGAGGTTCTCGGGGCCGAAGGCCACCTCCTGCCCGACGCGGAGCGTGCAGACCTGAGCATCGGGGTCCTGCTGGACGAGTCCGATCCGTGTCGCCAGGGACTCTGGAGGCACGCCGAGCGTCCGTTCGCCGCCCACGAAAACATCTCCGGAGACCCGTGCGGGAATCATCGTCGGGACGAACCCGGCCAGCGTGCGGCACAGCGTCGTCTTCCCACACCCGGAAGGTCCGGCGACCGCCACGACATCGCCGTCGGCAATGCGCTCGCTCACCGCCGAGAGCGCATCGATCTCGCGATCCGCATAGCGGACCGTGAGGTCGCGGAACTCGACATCCAATCGGCTATTCGACGACAAATCGCACCACCTGCGCAACCCAGAAGGCGCCATCGTAGCCCGGGGCGACCAGGCGCAAGGAGTCGCCAACCCGCTCGAGGACGATGTCTGCTCTGCCGGCGATATCCGCCAGAGCGAGCGAGGCTTCGTAGCCGTCGCTCGCGATGATGCGCGCTCTCGTCGCCGCCGGGGCCGGCGCGGCGCGCGCGAGGATGATGCTGAGGGGAATCCCGGTGTAGTCGGCGGGGGGAACGTAGGTTGCGCTGCCGCGCAACTCGGCATGCACGGTGCGTTCCTCGGTCGCCAAGTCGGAGTAGACGAACGTGTAGGGCGCATCGACGGAGCCACCGACGGACGCCGTCCCGGGCGTGGCAAACGGACGGAGGATCCCGATCGCGTAGTAGACGGCGCCCGCAAGGAACGCGAACACGATCGCCAGGATGGCGACCCGACGCCAGGGAGAGGTCGGCCGCGGCGCGGACGCGGCTTCGGGCGGCCGCACGACGTGAGCGGAGACGAGGAGCCGTTCGATGTCCCACGCGAGGTAGCCGCCAAACGCAGCGCCGGAGACGAGCGCAAGCCCGATCATCACCGCGAAGAAGCCGGCTGGCACGCCGGAGAAGTAGATCGCCTGGAACACGACGACGTTGGAGGCGCTGGCCAATGCTCCGGCCGTCATCGTGAGCGCGAGAGAGCGTCGGCGCGAGAGGCCGAGACAGAAGTCGACGAACAGGCCTTCGATCCCCGAGACAAGGACGATGACGACGCCGTGCGTTCCCCCGCTGAACAGCTCGACGACACCCTTGGTGAGTCCCGTCAGCGTCCCCGAGCCGAACCGCCCGACGAGGGCGCGCGCCAAGAGGGGCCAAACGATGTGCAGGCCGGAGATGAGTTGTCCGGCACCGAACGGCACTCCAAACAGACGGTTGACGAGGTTTCCGAGGTACCCGATGTAGGTCGAGAGGACGCCACCGGCCGCGGAGAAGAGCGCGATGAGAACGATGTCACGGACACCGAACCGGTAGCGCCTCTGCTCCGCAGCCGTGTGCACGTCGAACCTACTTCGGACCGATCGAGATCGACACCAGGAACTTGACCGACTTCAGCGAAACGCCATCGGGAAAGACGACGGAGTCATCGAAGACGAAGCGCATCGCCCCCTCGGACGCCGGATCGAGGAACTTGCCGTCCTTCTTGAACGCGACAATGAAGCGGTCGTCGTGCGCGATGACGCTCGCAGGCACACTCTGGGTGTATCCGTCCGACGCGGTGAGAGCGACCATGTAGCCTTCGGCAGCCAGCGCGTCGTTGAAGTCCACTTCATCGTAGTGGATGCCCTGTTCGGGCGCCGGTGCCGACCCGCCGTCCACGTAGGCGAGAAGGCGCCACAAAGGAAGTCCCGAGTACGAGGCCGTCACGCCCTTCATCGTGGTCGTGACCGTCTTCGTATGGCACGGGCAGCCAATCCCAGCCTCCAGTTCGCCGCGCGTGAAGACGCGCGTCGTCTCACCGGTCAGTGTGAGCGTGTACTCCGTGTACGTCCCAAGAACCTCAATCTGGGTCACCATCCGTGCCGAGAGCGAGCTCGTGAAGTGCGGGTTCTCGCTTCCAACCTGGACGACTCGCAGGTAGCCCGGATCGAGCGGCATCCACCAGTCATTCTCCAAGTAGGCGAGAATCCACGCCGCCGTCGAGCGATCGAGCAACTGGGAGACGGGGTAGTTCATCGAGTAGCCGTCGGACGCCGTGACTCGCACCGTGCCGTCGCTTGGAGCGTTCCCGAGGAGCGCCGAGAACGGGACCCCGGTGTACGTTGCGGTGTAGTCAACGCCGGCCGACGTAGTGAACGTGCCCGGCGCCGTAACAGACTCCAGCAAACCGAGGTCGGCCATCGTGTACGACCGCGTCTCTCCGCCGCTCGTGACCGCGAGAACCACGCCGTCCGCGGGTCCCGAGGCGACGGTCGCCGTCTCGGCTGCCGGGGGGAGAGCCGACCCGTCGTAGTTGACGATCAGGTAGGCAACGCCCTTCACGAGCAGGCCGGTCGTCGATGGCTTGTCTCCGTAGTAGTGGGAGTACTCCGGCCCGAGTGCCGCCAGCATGTCCGCATTCGAGAGTCTCTCATCGGGCGCAAGGAAAACGAGGGTCGGTCCATCCTCTCCGTCCGATCCGACTTCGAGCCCGAGGATCGGCGTCCCGGCAGGCGTGTTGCCGGAGAGGGCGGAGTAGGGAAGTTCTTTCGTGTACCCATCTCCGGCGATGACGGATAGAACGTCATCCGGTCCCATGCCGCCGACGTCCGACAGGATCGCCGCCACCGGGATGCCATGGTACGTCTTTGTGGACTTCCAGTTCTCGGCGCCGTCGCTCATCGCGGGCCCCTCATAGGCGACCGTCCCACCGGCGCTGATCTCGAGAAGCGGCAGGTCCACCTTCACGACGCGATCTCCATTCTGAACAGTGACGCTCCACGAGTCCGCCCCCATGGCGATCGTTGAGAGTCCGACAAGAGCGATGACGATGCTCAGCCCTCCGACCCCTCTTGTTCTCATGCTTGCTCCTTTATCGGTGTTGTGTACATCGCTGCGGTCAAGAGCGTGACAAAGATGGAGTCCCCGCGTGCGGGAACCGACTCGCTCGGGTCTGCGGCGTAGAGCGCGTTCACCTCGAAGCCATCCGCCGCAAGGACGAGATTGACGAGTTGCCCGATGGCGCGGACCTTCGCAACCCGGGCGGAGAAGAGGGTGGTCGATGCCCCGCCTGCTTCCGTCGGAGCAGCGGCTGACACTCCCACCGTCTCCGGCGGGATCACCAGGCGAAGCCGAGCGGCAGGCGAGAACGAAAGGACTCGGATGGGAATGCTGCCAACGCGCACGCTGCACAGGGCGCCGTGCCGCGCCGTGACTGGCCCGTCAAACGTGTTCCTCTCACGAAGCTGAGACAGTCCGGGCCGATAGGCGCCCAGATCGGGAACCGCCCGCCCGAGGCGCATGCGCTCGGACCACACGAGATCCTCCATCACGGAGCGCGATGTGCCCGCGGCGACCAGCAGCTCCCCAAGGTCAAGATCGAGAGCCCCCGCGAGGGTTCGGATCGACGCGAGGTCGGGAGCCGGACGGGTCCCGCGTTCGATGCGCGCCAGGCGGCTGTAGTCGACGCCGGTCAGGCTGGCCAATCGCCGCAGACTGAGGCTCTTCTCCGATCGTGCGGCGTGGATGAGGTCTCCGAACTCCTTCTTGCTCACGGCGGGCGAGTCTACGGACGGTGTTGTCATTTGTCAACATCTCCATGGCGACGGAGTCTTGCAAATGGGGTCTCGCTCTCCTACCCTCTCCAGACCGAAACAACGGAGGGGCGGCGATGGTATCGATCACAGTCTCCGAGGCTCTCAGCCATCTGGGAGAGGCGGTCATCCTCAAGGGCTGGCTCTACAACAAACGGTCGAGCGGGAAGATCCTCTTCCTGCAACTGCGGGATGGAACGGGGGTTCTGCAGGCCGTGCTCTCGGAGTCCGACAACCCCGACCTGTTTGCGCTCGCCGTGCGCCTGCCGCGCGAGACCTCGGTCGTCGTCAGCGGAACGTTGCGCGGGGATCGTCGCGCTCCAAGCGGCTGCGAGATGCAGCTCACCGCGCTCGACGTCCTTCACGAGCCGACGATCGATTTCCCGATCGAGCTCAAGGAGCAGACGCCAGGCTTCCTTCTCGATCATCGCCATCTGTGGATTCGTACCGGGCGTCAGGTTCCTATCCTGCGCGTCCGCGACTCGGCATTCCGCGCCTTTCGCGCCTTCTTCCACGAGCGAGGATTCGTCGCGACGGAAGCGCCAATCTTGACCGGCGCGTCGGTCGAGGGAACCACGACCCTCTTCGAGCTCGACTACTTCGGCGACAAGGCATATCTGAGCCAGAGCGGCCAGCTGTACCTCGAGGCGACGGCGATGGCCCTCGGGCGGGTCTACTGGATCGGGCCGGCGTTTCGCGCCGAGAAGTCGAAGACGCGCAAGCACGTCACGGAGTTTTGGATTGCCGAGGCCGAGATGGCCTTCTGCGACCACGACGCCAACCTCCGTCTGCAGGAAGATCTTGTGCGCACACTCGTCGAGGCCGTCGTCGCCGAGCGCCGGGCTGAACTCGTCGCGCTGGAACGCGACGCCGACGCACTGCTCGCCGTGGTGCGCCAACCGTTCGCGCGCATCGACTACGGCGACGCGATCGATCTTCTCAAGGGGAAGGACCACGATGTCCAGTTCGGCGACGACTTCGGCGCACCCGAGGAGGAAACGCTTGGCGCCCACTTCGGACGCCCCGTGTTCATCGAGCGCTTCCCCGTCTCGATGAAGCCGTTCTACATGAAGCGCGACCCCAAAGACCCGACACGCGTGCTCGCGGCGGATCTGATTGCGCCGGAGGGCTACGGCGAGATCATCGGCGGCAGTCAACGCGTCGACACCGAAGCCGAGCTCATTGCGCAGCTCGAAGAGAACAAGCTCCCGCGCGCCGCGTACGAGTGGTACATCGATCTGCGGAGATACGGATCGGTGCCGCACTCGGGGTTCGGCATGGGCCTCGAGCGCGTCATCACGTGGATTTGCGGCGCGGCACATATCCGGGAAGTCATCCCGTTCCCGCGACAGATCCACCGGCTCTATCCGTAGCCTAAGCCGCGAGCTTGACCAGGATGTCGACAGCCGCAGCAGAGCCCGCCTTGGCGATGACGGGGTTGAGGTCGATCTCTTCGATCTCGGGCAGGTCGAGAGCCAGCTGGCCGAGCGACGTCAGGAGGTCGACCAGCGGAGCGAGGTCGACCGCTTCCTCGCCACGGAACGCCTCAAGGAGGCGGAACGAGCGGATCGACCGAACGGCGGTCATCGCTTGATACGAGCTGATCGGCGCGACAGCGAACGCGACGTCGTGCAGCGCCTCGACCAGCGTGCCGCCCAGCCCAAACATCGCCACCGGGCCGAACGCGGGATCTCGCTCGACGCCGTAGATGAGTTCGCGCCCGCGCCGCGTCTCCTGCAGCAGGATACGCGCGTCGTCGAGACCGCTCCTTCGCGCGATCTCGAGCAGGCGCGCTACGGCCGAGCGCAGTTCCCTCGCCTCGGAAAGCCCAGTCACGACGGCACCGCTCTCGAAGCGATGGAATAGCTTCGGCGAGTCGATCTTGGCGACGATCGGGGTGCCGAGGGCCTGCGCGACAGCCACGGCCTCGTCCGCGTCTGTAGCATAGCAGAACGCGCACACGGGAATGCCGTACGACGAGAGCAGCTCGGCCCCCTCGTCGAAGAAGAGTCCGTTGCGCCCTTCGCTCCGAGCTCGATCCAGTGTCGCCCGGGCTCGCGCCGTGTCGAACGATCGCGGCGTCTCCGGTGTGTGCCGGCTCTCTCGGATCTGGCGAGCGCGGTCGAGCGCGGCCAGAGCCTCCACCGCGGTCTCCGGCATGGCGTAGACCGGCAGCCGCGCCGCGCGCAGGCGCTCCACGGCGGGCGTGGACTGCTCGCTCAACGTGCACACGAGAACGGGCTTGTCCGGCGCCGTCGCCGCTCCTGCGACGATCTGCGCTGCGACCGCCTCGGGGGAGTCCTTGAGGACGAGCGGCGGGCGGAAGATGACGATCGCCGAGTCGACCTCCGAGAGCCCAACCTCGAGACTTCGCCCGTACGCGTCCGCGCCGGCCGTCGCGATCATGTCAATCGGATTTCCGAGCCCGGCTTCGGCGGGAAGGAACCTCGCAAGCTCACGCCGGGTCTCGTCGCCGAACCCCGGGACGTCAATTCCGACCCGCTCGCAGGCATCGGCGGCGATGATCCCGGCGCCGCCGGCGTTCGTCAGGATGAGAGTTCGGTTTCCGTGGGGCACGACGCCGCGCTCCATTGCCCGGAGGGCGGTCAGCGCCTCTTGGATGGTCGTCACGCGCAGCGCGCCGGATTGGTGCAGGAAGGCCTCGACGATCGCGTCGGGGCTCGCAAGCGAGCCTGTGTGGGAAGCCACAGCAGCCGCCCCGGCTTCTGTTCGCCCTGCCTTGAGCACAACGACGGGTTTCGTTCGGGAGATCCGTTCGACGTGCTCGCGGAACCCTCGCGGCTCGGCGAAACTCTCCAGGTAGAGGAAGATCGCCGAGCACGCCGGATCGTCCCCGAGATGGTCGAGAAAGTCGTTCTCCGACAGACCGGCGCGGTTGCCGAGGTTGACGAATAGCGACACGCCGAGCCCGGCATCGCCGAAACATTCGAGCAGCGTCTCCCCAAGCGATCCGCTCTGCGACACGAACGCGATCCCGCCCGGCTTCGGAAACCAGCGGGAGAACGAGGCGTTGAGCCGGACCGGCGCCGAGCTGTTGATGATGCCCATGCAGTTCGGCCCAACAACGTTCAGCGTGTGGCGCGTGATCGCGTCACGCAGCGCCTGTTCGCGCGCGACTCCCTCGCTCCCGGCCTCTTTGAATCCCGCCGTGATAATGACCAGGTTGCGGATTCCGCGCTCCGCGCATTGCTCGACCTCCGCCAGCACGATGCCGCGGTGGATGGCAAGGATTGCGAGGTCGACGGGCTCGCTGAGGTCTGCCACAGAGCGGACGCAACGGGCCCCGTCGATCGTCTCGTAGTTCGGGTTGACGGCGTGGATGCGCCCCGAGAAGCCGCAGCGTAGGAGGTTCCGCAGGATCTCCCCTCCAACCGACCCCGCCTTCGGGCTTGCCCCCACCACGGCAACCGAGCGAGGAGCGAGGAGCCGCTCAAGAGTTCTCGACACGCGGCCTCATCCCGTTCACAAGCAGCCACAAGAGCCCGGCCATGATCAAGACGTCGCCAACGCTCATGGCTCGTGCGAATGGGAGCGCGGCGGGCATGGGGATCCAGTCGCCGAGGAAGTTGAGCCGCGTCGCCGCGCTCATCCCGATGATGTTCCCATAGGTCTCCCCCCGCGCCGCGATGTCGGCGGTTGCCGCAAGTCCGGCAACGCGAAGCGCCGTAGACGACGCCGGCATGTAGCCTCCGTTCGCGAAGACGACGATGAGATTCAGGAGCGCTCCCGCTCCGACGACGAGCAGCGATCGATTTCGAAGGTTGAGGAGGAGCCAGAGAAGCAGGATCCCATAGGAGACGCCATGCAGAATTGCCGTGCCGTACGGAAGAAGGGGCTCCCGTGTAAACAGCGGGAAGATCAGGAGTTGGATCACGAGCGCCAACAGGACGAGCCACAAGCCTCGCAGGGGAAGTCCGGCGAGGTGTGCGAGCCGGCCGCGGAATGCGTACCCCATAAGCACTCCGATGGCCACCGCGTAGAGGAAGATCATCCTTGGGCTTCCGCGGATTGAGGGGGCGCGGCACGCTCGGCTGCTCGTCGGTCGATGACTCGCAGCAGAGCGTCCGCCAGCCGCGGATCGATGTCCGCTCCCCGCATCTCGCGGATCATGCGAGTTGTTTCCTCGTGTGAGAAGGCCTTCCGGTACGGCCGATCGGTCGACAGCGCGTTGTAGATGTCGGCCGTCGCAATGATTCGCGCGATAAGCGGGATTTCCTCGCCCTTCAGTCCGTCGGGGTAGCCTGACCCGTCCCACCGCTCGTGCTCATGCCGCACGGCCTCGGCAACCGAGGAGTAGATCTCGAGCCCTTCGATCAACTGCGCGCTGACCACGGGGTGCGTCTTCATGATCTTCCACTCCGCGTCGTCGAGCGGGCCGGGCTTGAGAAGGATCTTGTCCGGGATCGCGACTTTGCCGATGTCGTGCACGCGGGCCGCAATGTCGATCTGCTCGAGGTCGCTCTGCGGCATGCCCATCTCCCGGCCGACCGCCAGAGCCAGATCTGCGACCTCGCTCGAGTGGACGGCCGTGTAGTGATCGCGGGCGTCGAGCAGCTGCGACATCCTCTCGAACGTGCTGCGCGCTTGCGTCTGCAATTTGAGGTAGCTGCGGAACGAGATGTGAACGAGCGTCAGAGGGAAGAGGGCGAGAAAGACGTGCCACATCGAGATCGAACGCAGGACGGCAAGAAGGATCGCGGAGACACACAGGACGGCGTACTGGACGAAGAAAGCGCGCAGGTTCTCGAACAGAAGGTGCCAGAACCGGCGCGGCTGGGTGGCGGAGATGATCCCGACCACAAGGGACACGTTGAGCGCGAAATAGACGAGAAAAGCGCCGACCGCCACGGCGAAGTCTCTCGCCTCGCGCATCTCGATCGTCGCATAGCCGAGCACGCGCAAGAGAATGCCGGCACAGGTGACAGCAACAACTGCTTGCCCGACATTGAATATGATCGGTACGAGGGCCGTCGCCCACGTGTCACGTCGCGCGCCCCAGCGCAGGAGGAGCTCCGAGACGACAGAAGAAAAGAAGACGAGCGGAAGAACCAGATCGGGGCCGAGGATGAACAGCCCTGCGAGGTAGATCGCGATCGAACTCGAGATCTCCCACTTGTAGGCGGGGATCCACGTCGCGTAGACCTCGGCGAACACCGCCAGGGCTGCGAAGACGAAGAATAAGACGAGATCAGCGGTTGTCGGCGCATGGAGGTGCGCCGCTCCCCAGCCCAGGGACGCCAGCGCAAGGAGGGCCAGTGAGACTACAAAAGCCATAGCCCGAAACGGGAGCTGCATGAACCCTCCTGGCCGTCGCCGTTGTGCTCATCCCGCGCGTCACCCGGATCTTACTAGAACTCCGTACGCCCGCCCAGCGAACTGCCGATCCAGACTAGAACGGCCTCCACTTCAACGTCTCGCTCATCAACAGCCCCAGCGCCGCGATCGCCAACAACACCGTAAGCGCCTTCCCGCTGAACAGCTTCTTCATCTTCTTCTCCCCTTCGCGATTGAATCCGCCCCACTTCATGGAATTCGCTCCTTGCCGCTCGACTAGAACGGTCTCCACTTCAACGTCTCGCTCATCAGCAGCCCCAGCGCCGCGATCGCCAACAACACCGTAAGTGCCTTCCCGCTGAACAGCTTCTTCATCTTCTTCTCCCCTTCGCGATTGAACCCGCCCCACTTCATGGAATTCGCTCCTTGCCGCTCGACTAGAACGGTCTCCACTTCAACGTCTCGCTCATCAAGAGTCCGAGCGCCGCGATCGCCAACAACACCGTAAGCGCCTTCCCACTGAACAGCTTCTTCATCTTCTTCTCTCCTTCGCGATTGAATCCGCCCCACTTCATGGACTACCTCCTCCGTGCTTGCGAACTGTCTCCGAGCGTTGTCTCGGGCTTCGCCAGAATACCCCCTCCACCATTCCTCCATCAAACTTGCATCATACATACGCGCCAAACCTCCGCTTTTCAAGGACGCGCGCTTCGGTTCCTGCCGCCATTCCATCTTCAGGGGGCCGCAAGGCCCGCCGCGCCTGAGGTTTGACTTCGCAAGGGGCCACGGATACCCTCTACGGACGATCGATTGAGAGGTGCCAGAGTGCGAGACTACGAGATTGTGTATGTGATTCGTCCAGACCTTTCCGACGAGGCACGGGTTGCCAAGGTCGAGCGGGTCCACTCGCTTGTCACGGAGAACGGCGGCGAGATCGGCAAGGTGGAAGACTGGGGAAAGCGCGTTCTCGCGTACGAGATCCGGCACTTCACCGAAGGGTACTACCGCTTCACTGAGTTCCGCATGCCTCCGAGCTCCGTGAGCCTCGTGGAGGCACGTCTCAACCTAGATGAAGAGCTCTTGCGGTACCAGATCGTCGTGCGGGAGTCGTAGGAGACCATGTCTGCGAGCCTGAACCGCGTCATCCTGATCGGGAATCTCACAGCCGACCCTGAGCTTCGGTACACGCCGGGCGGGACGGCGCGCGTCCGCTTCTCGATCGCCGTCAACCGCCAGTTCAAGGATGCCTCGGGGAAGTTCCAGGAAGAAGTCACGTTCGTGCCGATCGTTGTTTGGGGCACGCAAGCGGAGAATTGCGCCAACTACCTTCGCAAGGGGCGATCGATCGCCGTGGAGGGCCGTCTGCGCATCGACTCGTTCGCGAACGCCGACGGAGAGAAGGTCCGCGTGACGGAGGTTGTGGCGTTGAGCGTGCAGTTCCTCGGGGGCGGACCCCAGAGGGCGGCGGAAGAACCCGCTGGAACCCCGGAGGCTGCTCCTCCGGGCGATGAAAGTCCACTCCCAGAGGAGGAGGTCCCTTTCTAGGCCATGTTCCATAAGAGAAAGCGTAAGTGTCGCGCGTGCGAAAACGCGTTCCTTCTTGACTACAAGAAGGTGGACGAGCTGAAGCAGTACATGAACCGCCTCGGCAAGATCCTACCGAAGAGGGCCACCCGGCTGTGTGCAAAGCACCAGCGGAGACTCGCCATCGAGATCAACCGCGCCCGCAAACTGGCTCTCCTCCCCTACGTCGGGGAGAGAGAAGCGATGAGGGTACGGCGGTAGCCGCTATCGACGCAACGTGCCTTCCTCGCTCGAGAGGAGGGGCCGGCCTCCTCGATCCATCAGGTGGGATCGAGGAGGCCGTTTTGCGTTTCGTGGCCTCGCCGAGACGCGGAGTCCGGACCGGTCGATGCAGCAACGTCCGGAAACAGGTTCGGAGGAGCCGATGAAGCGGATCGTAGGACTCGTCTTTCACGCCGCGCTCGGCCCGAGTGACGAGGAGCAACTCGTCGAACGAGGCCGGTGGGCGGCAACTCTCAGCTTGCTGGAGCGGCTGTCCGCAGTCGGGCTTGACGCGCTCTGCGTCGTGACGCCGGATCCTGCGCGCTGTCCGGGCGCTCCCGGCGAGGTCGAATTCGTCACCTCTGGCGGCTCGGAGCCCTTTCGCTTCGGACACGTGTTTCAAGACCTCATCCGGCGGCTCGGCCCCGACGGCGTCGTGTACTTCGGCAGCGGATCCGGCTGTCTGTTGCCGAATGACGGCCTCGCGCAACTTGTTGACTTCGCGCACGGCCCGGCTCCTCGTGCTCTATTCAACAACTTCTACTCGTGCGATTTTTGCGCGATCGCAGGCGCCCAGGAGCTTCTCGCCGTCGACCTCCCCGAGCTCGACAACCCTCTCGGGTTCGTGCTGGCCGACGCCGGATACTCTTGCCTCGCGCTCCCTCGCAGCGCCGCGACGCAATTCGACATCGACACGCCGACGGACCTCTTGCTCCTCGAACGCAGCGACCATGGCATACCGGAACTGCACGAGTTCTTCCGCGCAATGGATCGGCGTCACCCGACCCTCGATCGCGCTCTCGCCGTCTTCACGGAGCGTTCCGCGGTCGCGTGCCTTGTCGGGCGCCTGAGTCCGGTCACATGGAGCCACGTCGAGACCCAAGTCGCTTGCCGTACGAGCGCTCTCGTCGAGGGACGCGGAATGCGAGCGGGAGCCGGCCGCCATGTTCCCTGGCTGCGCCAGGTCGTCGCCGACGACGGCGCCGAGGCGTTCTTCGATCGGCTCGCGAGATCGTGCGACGCGGCATGGATCGACTCTCGCCCGCTGCTTGGAGCAGCTGACGACATTCCTTCTCCGCGCGCGCGATTCTCCAGCGATCTCTTCCGCGTCGACCAGATCGACGACCGCCACTGGCGAACGTTCACCGAGGCGGCGCTCCGCGCCAAGGTTCCGGTCGTCTTGGGCGGACACAGCCTCGTGAGCGGCGGCCTGTACCTCGCGGCGGAGGCCTGCTGGAAAGGGCGAAACCTAGCTCGTAGACTTCACCCGGAACCCTTCGTGTGAGCAAAGGAGCGACCATGAGTAGCGGACGTTCTCCCCTGCACGTACTCGATGTCGATGCTCAAACCGCGGCCCTGATGGCCGCGGAGGAGCGGAGGCAGCGGGAGAAGATCATCCTCATCCCGTCGGAGAGCCTGACTCCGCTGCCTGTGCGGGAGGCCCTCGGGTCGGCGTTCACGAGCGTGTACGCCGAGGGATACCCCCGCAAGGCGATGATGCGGCAGACAGAAGAGGAGCTCGCCGATGTCGACGCCCAGCTCGCCGGCTACCGCCGCTACTCGGACCGCCGTTTCTACAAGGGAGCCGAGATCGCCGACATTCTGGAATCGCTGGCTGCTCGCCGCACCTGCGAGTGCTTCGCGACCCCCGAGATCCCTGCAGAGAAGATCTTCGCCAACGTTCAGCCTCTCTCGGGCGCGGCAGCGAACCTCGCCGTGTACGACGCCTTCGTGAAACCCGGCGAGACGGTGATGGGCATGGCCCTGACCGAGGGCGGACACCTCACGCACGGGTCGGAGTTCAACGTCACGGGACGTCGCTATCGCATCGTCTCGTACGCCGTCGATCGCACGACGGGCAAGCTCGACTACGATCAGATCCGCGCCCTGGCTCGCGAAAGCCGCCCGCGAATGATCATCGGCGGGTTCACGTCGTATCCGTGGCAGCCTGACTGGGTCGCATTCCGTGACATCGCCGACGAAGTCGGCGCGATCCTGCTGGCCGACGTCGCTCACACGGCCGGCCTGATCATCGGAAAGGTCTACCCGAACCCGATCGGGCATGCCCACGTCGTGTCGTTCACGACACACAAGACGCTTTGCGGCGGGCGCGGCGCCGTGATCCTCGCGACGAATCCGCAGATCGCATCGCGGATCGACTCGTCGATCTTCCCCGGCCAGCAGGGCGGCCCGCACGTGAACAAGTTCGCCGCGCTGGCCGTCGCGATGAAACTGGCTAAGGAGCCTGCATTCGCGGCACTGCAGCGGCGAATCGTCGAGAACGCGCAGCATCTGACTCGCGCGCTCGCCGAGAACGGCCTCACGATCGCATACGGCGGGACGGACACGCACCTCCTGCTCGTCGATCTGCGGGAGATCAAGAGTGACACCGGATTCGTGATGATGGGCGAGGTCGCGTCGCGCATCCTGGATCTCGCCGGCATCGTGTGCAACAAGAACACGCTTCCGGGCGACACGAGCGCTGCCGACGCGCACGGGATCCGGCTCGGAACCCCGTGGGCGACGCAACGCGGCATGGGCAAACAGGAGATGGAGGCCATCGGCCGCATCGTCGCCGATGTGCTCCGCTCGATCCGGCCGTTCTCGTATCAGGGACTGCGCGGCGAGCTGTCCCGCGGCAAGCTGCCTGTCGGCGTCCTGGAGAAGGCGAAGCAGGACGTGCGCGACATCATCTCGCGTCTGGAGCCCCGCCTGAGCGGGCGACCCGGCGTAGAGGTCGGGCGTGTGGGCTCGACGCCATGGGCTGCCGTGCGCGTCCGCAGCGGGCGCGCCGGGGCGCTGCTGCAGGAGGCCTCGACCGGCGATGTTCGTCAGCTTGCAGAGTCGGGCACATGTCGCGCGTACTTCCTCGACGCCGAGAGCCGAGTGATTTCGGGCGCCGTCATCGGCCGCCTCGGACAGGAGGACTACGTCGTACTCGTTCCGCGCGATCGGTCTCGCGACGTCTGCGCCTGGCTCGAGGGACTCGCAGAGGGCTACACGCTGTTCGATCCGCAGGATCTCTTCCGGAAGGTCCAGGGGCCCGCCGTCATCGAGGAGGCCGACCCGGCGACGCTTCCGCCCACAGCCCTGCCCTGGCTGAAGCTCGAGATCGAAGATGCCGAAGCGGCGGTCGGCCGACCGAGCGCCGAGATCGCGGCCCGCAACCCGCAGCGCTTTGCGATGGACAAGCCGTACTTCGTCGGGCGGCACGGCGTCGAAGCGAAGACCGGCGAGACGGCGAGGCCGCCGTTCGAGTGGAAAGGGGAGGAATCGCCGCTGCGCACCACCGCGCTTCACGAGGCACACGTTGCGCTCGGCGCCAGGCTCGTGCCGTTTGCCGGGTGGGAGATGCCCGTGTGGTACACGTCGGCGCTCGAGGAGCATCGAGCCGTTCGTCATGCGGCCGGCGTGTTCGATCTTGGGCACATGGGGGTCTTTCAAGTCGAAGGCGAGCATGCGACGGACTTCCTCAACGCGGTGACGTCGAACTACGAAGGATGGCTCGAGAATGGGCAGTCGCACTACGCCTACCTCTTCGCCCCCGACGGGAGCGTGATCGACGACATCTGGGTCTATCGCCGCGCGTGGAATCGCTACCTGGTGGTCGTCAACGCCTCCAACGAGCAGAAGGATTGGGCCTGGCTCGTTGGAGTCAACGAGGGCCGATACGCGGTCGACTCCGAGCACGCGGCGCGTCAGCTGGTTCTTCCGGTCGTGCTGCGCGATCTCAAGCGCGAGCGCGGCGTGATGGACATCGCGCTGCAGGGTCCAAAGAGCGGCGCCGCGCTCGGGCGCGTGCTTGCGCCCGCCGAGCGACGCACGGTGGCAGGGCTTGAGCGGACGGAGTTCGCGGAGATCTCCGCCGAGGGGCGCCAGTTCCTCGTCGCCCGAACCGGATACACCGGAGAGCCTCTCGGTTACGAGATCTACTCCGCTGCCGCCGATGCCTTGTGGCTGTGGAACCGCCTCCTTGAGGTCGGCCGCCCGTTGGGCCTCCTGCCGTGCGGCCTCGCATCGCGCGACTCGACGCGCACGGAAGCCGGGCTCCCTCTCTACGGACACGAGATCGCCGGACCGCATGCCGTGAACCCGTATGAAGCGGGCTTCGGGCCCTACGTGAAGCTCCACAAGAGCTTCTTCGTCGGCCGTCCGGCGTGCGTCGCCGCCTATCTCACCCAAACGCGTGAGATCGTGAGGTTCGAGGTCGACGCCGGAGCGCGCCCAGTGCGCGACAGCGCTCTCGTCCTCGATCGAAACGGGAGCGCGATCGGCCGCGTGACGAGCTGTGTCAGCCTGGGAGACAGCCAGACCGGGCTGGCGCTTGTCGATCGCCGCGGTCTTCCGGTCGGCATGCCGATCCTCCTCATGCCCGCTCCGCGACCCAACACCGCGGACGGCACGGAAACTCGGTTCCCTGTCGCAAGCCCCGGGAAGATCGCGCCGCGGTTCTTGGCGAAGAGCCAGCCGCCGGAGAGCGAAGCGGAGTGACGGAAAGGGCGACGAGAGCGCTTGCGGCCTAGTTCAGACGGCGGTCGCCGCCCGACGCCGGCGCCACCGAGTGCAGCCACTTGAGCTCCGGGGGGAGCACGGACTGCAGCGCGAGCGCATACTCGCGCCACTGGTCGCGTTCCCGCGTGACGTCCTGCAGGAGTTCCTGAACGAGGGCGATTTCGACCTCGGGGCGAATGACGATGAACACGCCGGAAGTCGTCTCGCCGTCTCCAAGCTCGTCCCGCAGCCGGTCGGCTGCCTCGCGAATCGGAAGCTTCTCTTGCCGTCGAAGCTCCTCGAGCCGGCGCAGGATCGCAACGGCTTCGCCGCGGAAGATCAAACGGTTGCGATCGCCGCGCGCAAGATAGGCCTGAATCATGTCGCCGAGTGCATCGACGCGCAGCCGCACTGCACGCTTGGACAGGCCGAGGAACCTCGCCACTTCGTCCAACGTCACCATGCGCCCATTATACGCAAAAGGTCCCGCGCATCGTGTGATGCGGGAAACCCTTGCTGCAAGCTGTCCGGCGTCGTTCCGGCCAGGAGGCGGGCGCGTCAAGACTCGCGCGCGTCGCATGCCGGCACGACGAGCGCCGACAGCAGGAGATCGCCGAGCGCGGCTCCTCGCGGCGCGTGATCGAAGAACCGATGGATCCTCGCCAGCACGACGGTCCGCTCGGGCGTCCCGAGGAGGAGAGCGTCCGTACGACAGACGCAAGCAAGCCTCAGCAGATCAAGGTCGGCCGCGCCGCTCGGCGTCGTTGCCAGCCCCTCCTCTGACTTCTGCGCGGCCGCCCGCCCGTGGCGAAACGACGCGGCGAGATCGGCACTCATTCCCGACGAAGATCGCCTGTCCACATCCTCCTCCTTCCGCGAAAAAGAAAAGGACCCAGGCCGCGCCTGGAGTCCACACGCCCGGATCGTCCGGCTGTCGGCCGGCGGCCGGGCTACATCGTCGTGGAGAAGGAAACGAGTCGGGGTCGGAGTCCCGACCTGCAGTACGCGCGATCCGCCCAGACCTTGTTTCCTCTCATGGCGAGCGACCCTACACCGAAACGACCGTCTCGTCAATGGCCGAGGTCCAGCTGGCGCCTGACGGGGCAACGCGATAGTCTCGCGTCATGGCTCTTCTCGAGATTGCCCGCGACGTTGCGCGAGCGCTGGACCCGAAGAACCGCCTCGTCCGTCTCGACCGCGGCACGCGCACAGTCTTCATCGGGGACATTCACGGGGACCTCGACGCCGTCGAGCGCGTCATGGCGGACATTCGACGTCCCGAAGACGCTCTCGTCTTCCTCGGAGACGTCGTCGACCGAGGGCCGGCCTCGCGCGAGTGCCTTGAACGGATCCTCTCGGCGAAACTGGAAGACCCGTCATCCATCCATCTCCTGATGGGCAATCACGAGGCCTGGGGCGTCGCGAGATTCCGGCCCGCAGACTTCTGGCAACCCCTCCCTGCTGGAGAAGCGGAGGGACTGGCATCGGCACTCCTCTGCCTTCCGTTCGCGGCCTGGCATCCGTCCGGCGTGTTGGCTCTGCACGGTGCGCTGCCCGATCTGGGCGCGATCGACGACATCGCGACCGTGACTGCGGGCACAGCGGCGTGGCGCGACATCGCGTGGGGGGACTGGAGCTCTGAGCAAGAGCCGATTCAGACCAGCGCATCAAGGCCCGTCTACGGGCCGGAGACGTTCGCAGCGCGCAGCGCCCGACTCGGGGTCCGCGTCCTCGTCCGTTCACATCAGCCGGACGCTCCGACCTATCTATTCGAGAACCGCTGTCTCACGCTGTTCACGTCGTGCGCCTACGGCGGACCGCGCCGAGTCGCCGTTCTCCAGCCGAAGAAGCGCGCCGACTCCGCGCTAGATCTCGAATTGCGCGAGATCTAGGCGCCCCTTGCCGACCGTGTCCGCAGTCGCTATCGTCGGACGGCGGCAGAGTGTCCCATCGTGTTCATGCAAAGGAGATCCCGATGCTCGATGCGCGCGTCGCGAAGTTGGCGCAAGTCCTGGTGCAGTACTCGGTAGCGGTCCGTCCTGACGACAAGGTCTACATCCAAGGGAGCTCGCTCGCCGAGCCTCTTCTGAAAGCGGTCTTCGTCGAGACGCTCAAGGCCGGAGGATTCCCGTTCGTTCGTGCACAACTGCCGGGAGTGGACGAACTCTTCTACCGACACGCGTCGGACGAGCAACTGCGGCACGTCGCGCCCCCGTCGCGGCTCCTGTACGAGACGTACGACGTGATGATCTCGCTCTCGGCACCGGCGAACACGAAGGAACTCACCCAGGTCGATCCGGGAAAGCTCACAGCGTCGAAACAGGCGTCGCGCGAGCTGTTCACGACGTTTATGCGGCGCGCCGCGTCGGGCGAGTTGCGCTGGGTCGGAACGCTGTACCCGACCGCAGCGCTCGCGCAGGACGCCGAAATGGGGCTTGTCGAGTACGAGGACTTCGTGTTCGGCGCATGTCTTCCCGATCCGGAGGACCCGGTCCGCCACTGGCGTGAGGTTTCGGCGCGCCAGGCGAAGCTCGTCGATTGGCTGAAGGGGAAGAAGACTCTGCGCGTCGAGGCCCCCGACGTCGACCTGCAGATGAGCATTGCCGGTCGGACGTTCGTGAACTGCGACGGCAAGCGAAACATGCCCGACGGTGAGATCTTCACAGGTCCCGTCGAGGACTCCGTCGAGGGGCACGTCAAGTTCTCCTATCCCACGGTCTACGACGGCAGGCGGTGCGACAACGTCGAACTGTGGTTCGAGAAGGGCAGGGTCGCGCGTGCCAGGGCGGAGAAGGGCGACGAGTTCCTCCAGAAGACGCTCGACGTGGACGCCGGCGCCCGCTGCGTGGGGGAGTTCGCCATCGGGACGAACAAGGGAGTCACTCGCGCAACCGGGAACACTCTCTACGATGAGAAGATCGCCGGCAGCTTCCACATGGCGCTCGGAGCGGGAATGCCCGAGACGGGCAGCCGCAACGAATCGGGCATCCACTGGGATCTCGTTTGCGACCTCATGAACGGGGGGCGCATCTGGGTCGACGACGAGCTCTTCTACGAGAACGGTGCTTTCCGAGTCGGCGCGTAGCCACATGAGGAGCATGACGATGCCGAGTCGACGGAACATGGACTCTTCCCACCGCGCGATCGACGAATCCGTCGCCGGCATGGCCATGCGGTTGACAAGCGACCGCCGCGAGGTCCATCGCCACGCCGAGTCGGGATGGACGGAATTCTGGACGACGGCGTTCATCGCCAGACGATTACTCGACTTGGGGTACAAACCGGAGCTTGGCCAACAGGTTTGTGCCGCCGACGCGCGCATGGGTGTCCCGCCGGCCGATCTCCTCGACGGCCACCTGCGACGCGCTGCAAGCCAAGGAGCGGATCCGGAGCTTCTCGAGGCCATGCGCGGTGGGTTCACCGGTGCCGTCGCTTCCCGCTCCTGCGGCAGCGGACCCGTGATCGCGCTGCGGTTCGACATCGACGCGCTCGACCTCATCGAAAGCGACGCGGCGAGCCACCGCCCGGCGCGCGATGGATTCGCATCCATGAACCGAGGCGCCGCGCACGCATGCGGCCATGACGGGCACGTGGCCATCGGGCTCGGCGTCGCCGAAACGATCGCCCGTCTCCCTTGCCCTCTTCCTGGGACGTTGCGACTCATCTTCCAGCCGGCGGAGGAGGGCGTGCGCGGAGCGCAATCGATCGTCGCCGCCGGACACTTGGCGGACGTGGACACCGTCGTCGGTTGTCACGTCTTCGCCGGCTGGGCGACAGGGGAGATGGCGTGCGGATTGGGCGGATACGCGGCGACGCGGAAGTTCGACGTTTCATTCGTTGGAGAGGCAGCCCACGCCGGAGGAAGACCCGAAGGAGGGAAGAACGCCCTCCTCGCGGCCGCCGCCGCCGCGCTTCACCTCCACGCGCTCCCGCGGCACCATGCGGGATTCACGCGCGTCCATGTGGGGCGAATGGAGGCGGGGACCGGGCGGAACGTGATCCCCGATCGGGCTCTCCTCGTCGCGGAAGTTCGCGGAGCCACAAGCGCCCTCTGCGAATCGATGGCCGAGCGCGCCGCTCGCGTGATCGAGGGCGCCGCGGCCATGTATGGGTGCGAAGTCCAGATTCTCCCGATGGGGCAAGCGGACACCGCGGCAAGCGATCCGGTGCTTGCGGGCCGAATCGAGGCCGTCGCGCGCGCGATAGGAGGGTTCGCGTTTCACAAGGTGGAGAGCGTCGGAGGAAGCGAGGACTTCACCGAGATGATGCGCGCGGTGCAAGCGCGAGGCGGCCTTGCCGCGAACATCGGGATCGGCGCCGATGCGTACGGGATTCGGCGCGAGGATCCCGATCGCAGCCGCGTTCTCGCAGCACACAGCGCGACGTTCGACTTCGATGAGGCGGCGCTGAGCGTCGGAGTTCGGCTCCTGTCACATCTCGTGGTCGATCTCGCTACGGATCCACTGACGCGCGGAGTGCACGGCCAGGCGGTTGCTCGGGAAACGGGCGGTGGCGGCGACGGACCAACGGGGCTGGACAAATAGGCACGAACGGGGTATTGACTCCTGCCATGCAGACTCAGTACGCTGCGGCCCCGTGGGGTGTGGGGGCAGGGTGCGCAGCGGGGTGGATGGGCGCCCGGATGGGCGAAGGCGAGCCGACGACATTCCGGAGGAGAAGGAGAGTCCAGATGGCTGATGGGGCGAAGAAGCGACGGGGACAGGAAAGCGCCCCTCGCGGCGGGTCGAGGGACGCCGCGGCTGCCGTGCCGCAGAAGGGTCGAAGCGCCGGCTCCGCGGAGAGGCAGAAGGCCAAGGAGGGGACCGGGGGCAAGATCGTGTGTCCTGTATGCGATGCGGCACTCGATCTGGACAAGGATGAGCTCAGTCTGTGGAATCGCCTTCGCTGTGAGGAGTGCGAAGCCTTGCTCGAGGTCGTCGATGAAGATCCGATCCGTCTCGAGTGGATCGAGGAGGACGACGATTTCGAGGACGACGAGGATCTCGACGCCGACGAGGACGACGAGGACGACGACGACTTCTAGCTCCTGGCATCGGTGAGCTGGCGCCGCCCGCGCGGCGCTGCGGGAGGACGGACACGCCCGTCCTCCCGTTCTCATTACAGCCAGCGCTTGCGGCGGAAGTAGACGAGCATCCCGACCGTCACGCTCCCCATGAGGCCGAGCAGTGCGTAGTAGCCGTAGCGCCACTCAAGTTCGGGCATGAAGCGGAAGTTCATCCCGTAGAGCCCGGCAAGGAAAGACAGCGGGATGAACAGGGTCGTGATCATCGTGAGCACCTTCATGACCTCGTTGGTGCGGTTCGCAATGCTTGAAAGGTAGACGTCCATGAGGCTCGTCAGCATCTCGCGATAGGTCTCGATCGTGTCGAGGATCTGGATCGCGTGATCGTAGACGTCGCGGAAGTAGGGCAGCGTGTCGGAAGCCAACAGCGACGTGGCGCCGTGCTCTAGGTGGCTGAGGACCTCGCGCAGCGGCCAGACGGCCTTCCGCATGTACAGGAGTTCCCGCTTCAATAGGCGCAAGGAGTCGAGTTCTATTCTGCTCGGGTTCCGCGTCACGCGTTCGTAGATCTCCTCGACGCGATCACCGACATCCTCGAGCACGACGAAGTAGTGGTCGACGACGGCGTCGAGCAGCGAACAGAAGAGGTAATCGGGCCCCGCCGATCGGGTGTGCCCAAATCCCGAGCGGATCCGGTCGCGCACCGGATCGAACACGTCTCCCTGCCTCTCCTGGAAGGAGATGACTCCCGATGGGGCCAGGACCAGGCTGACCTGCTCGTCTTCAATCTGTCGCGTCGACGCGGCGATGCGCAGCATGCGCAGAGACACAAACAGCGAGGATGCGGATTCCTCGATCTTCGGCCTCTCGCCGGTGTGCATGACGTCTTCGAGGATCAACGAGTGAATCCCGGCCGAGGAGCCGATCGCCTCGATCGCGGACGCGTCGTGGACTCCGTCGACATCGAGCCACAGGACGCTGTCCGGCAATTCGTGAACGAGAGCGTTCGCCGGGTCGGGACGACTCTCCACGACCCGGTCCGCGTTGTACTCTATGCGCGACAGCGTCGTCGACGACGTGTAGACGTGGCCGACATGAACGAGACTGCCGGGCGGTTGCCCGAGAGTCGTTCGCGCCGACCGCACCAACTTTGCCATGATGCCTCCCGCGAGACGGTACGCGGACTCCACGCACCGGGCAAGCCGCTTGTGCCGCGCCGGGGCAGCGCAGTACCCTTGCTCGACCCCGCCGCGCGGGGATGCCTATGGACAGGACGCTACTTCGGCCGCTCGTGTTCGAGATCCTGCGACGCACGCCGCAGACGCACGTCCACGCGATCGAGAGCGAGATCCGCCAGAAGGCCGACGGGTACGAGCGAGCGGACGCACTCGCCGTGCAGGAAGTGGTGTGGGATCTCCTGCTCCAGGGCGTTCTCGCGCCGGGCAAGAACTCCCTCAACCTGCACCTGCCGTTCGTCCATGTGACGGAATATGGCGCTCGGTGTCTCGATGAGGGAGCCATCGCGGCCTACGACCCGGATGGAATGATCTCGCGGGTGCGCGATCTCACGAACGACGCCGTGTCCGAGGCCATCCTCGAGACCCTGCGCGATGCCCTGTTGGCGTTTCATCGAGGACTGTTTCGCGCCTCTCTCGTGCTGTTGTCTCGTGCGGCGAAGGAACTCCTCCGCGAAGTCCGGGCAGCCGACCCCGGGCCCGCAGGCCCCCGCGGCGCCGCGCAGCCCGTCCTGGCCGAACTCGAGGCGCTGGTTCACCTCGCGCATAGGCACGCGGAGGAGATCGCGCTCCCGTCAGCCGACCGCGACTCCTCTCTTGGGAGGCTGCTCGTGTTCCCTGAGCAGTGCCGTGCCGCCTACACTCTGATCGCCGGACGGCGGGCGGATGCGTAGCGGGAGCCGCGGACTCTCTCGGAACAGGAAAGGGGCACCATGATCACAGGCTTCGGAGCTGCGTCTCTCGCCATCGCGGCGGGAATCGCCATCTCGATCCAGTCTTCTCTGTCGGGAGTGATCGGCCGTCGACTGGGGGTCCTCGAGGCAGCGTTCGTCATCCACCTCGTCGGCCTCGCCCTCGCCGCCGCCCTGATGATCGGCCTGCGCGGCGGCCATCTCGCCGCGTGGCGGTCGGTTCCTTGGCACGCGTACGCCGCCGGGTTCGTCGGGGTGGGGATCGTCGCCGCGGTGAGCTTCGCGGTGCCCCGTCTTGGGCTGGCAACGACGCTCGTCTTGACGATCGTCGCTCAGCTCGTCGTCGGCGCGGTCCTCGACCACTTCGGCTGGCTCGGAGCCGGGCCGCACCCGTTCAGCGCGACGCGCGCGCTGGGGCTCGTCGTGCTCCTCATCGGCACCTGGCTCGTCGTCCGCTGACTGCGGAACGGAAGGGACAACGCATGGCGCGGGACGCGACAACCGAAGACGGACGAGCGACCGCGCGAGTCGGCCTGCTGAACGAGAAGCCACTTCACGCGGCGCTGAAACTCTGGTACGCAGAAGATGGCGACCGGTTCGAGGTCCCGGTCGAGGGGTTCGTCGCCGACATCGTCCGCGACGGCGCGCTGATCGAGATTCAGACCACGTCAGCGTCCAGACTCCGGCGAAAGATCTCCGCGCTCGTCAGGCGACACAAGGTCCGACTCGTCCTGCCGGTCGCCGCTCGCAAGACGATCGTGCGCGTGGACGAGCATGGAGTCGAGCAATCGCGACGGGACTCGCGCCGCCGCGCGACTGCGCTGGACGCGTTTCGCGAGCTCGTCGGCCTCGGGGACCTCCTCGGGGACTCGAACCTCGCGGTCGACATCGTCCTCGTGCATGAAGAAGAAGTGCGCCACGAGTCGGCGCGCCGCAAAGGGTTCGTTGTCGGAGAGCGTCGCCTCGTCGCTGTTCAGGATTGCGTTTCCCTCGATCATCCCGCCGACTACCTCGGGATCCTTCCCTCCGCGCTCAGGGACGACTTCACGACGGCGGACCTCGCTACGTCCCTTCGCCAGCCCCGCTGGATGGCGCAGAAGATCGCCTATGTGCTGCGGACGATCGGCGTCGTCCGGGTTGTCGGGAAGGCAGGGAATGCTTTCCTCTACAGGCGCGGCTCGGGTCTGAGCGACGGGGACGATCCGGGTACGATCAGCACATGAAGGAAGCGAAGTCCGCGAATCACCACTTGCCGGAGTACACGATCGGCGAGGAGGTCGCCAACAGCATCACGCACGGCGTCGGCGCACTGCTGAGCCTTCTCGGGACAGCCCTCCTGCTCTATCGCGCCGCCTGCTCCGGCACGACGCTCCACGTGGTGAGCTTTGCCATCTACGGCTCGTGCCTGTTCCTCCTCCACCTTTCGTCGACCCTGTATCACGCCCTGCGCCCGCCAAGAGCGAAACGAGTCTTCCGCATCTTCGATCACTGCTCGATCTACCTCTTGATTGCGGGGACGTACACGCCTTTCTTGCTCCTCTCGCTGTGGGGCCTGTGGGGGCTCACGCTCCTCGTGGCCATCTGGACTCTCGCGATCCTCGGCGTCGTCTTCAAGAGCCTGTTCATCGGGCGTCTGAAGCGACTGTCGGTCGTCGTGTACATCCTGATGGGCTGGATGATCGTCGTCGCGGCACGCGAGGCCTGGCTGCGCATCCCCCACGCGGCGATCGGCTACGTAGCGGCCGGCGGCCTGTCCTACACGGCCGGTGTCGGCTTCTACGCCTGGAAGCGGTTGCCCTACAACCACGCCATCTGGCACCTCTTCGTGCTCGGCGGAAGCGTCTGCCACTACGTCGCGATCCTCCTCTACCTCCTGCCGCGCGGCTAGCCTCTGGAGACAGACTCTGCGATTCGCTAGAATGGGCCTGGCGACGGCCCTTCGGGTCGTCCGTCTCCTTGGAGGGATCTCTCATGGCGCTTCGTTGCGGTCTTGTGGGCCGCCCCGGCTGCGGCAAGACCACAGTATTCAATGCGATCACGGCTGCGGGCGCCTCGTCGTTCGACGCCGCCGAACTTCACCGTGCCACCGTCGAGGTGCCCGACCCGCGCATCGACGAGCTCGTCCGGCTCTATCAGCCAAAGAAGATCGTGCGCGCGTCGGTCGAGATCGCCGACATTCCCGGCCTCGCGGCCGGCGACGTCACGGCAGGCGGACGCGCATCGCGCCTTCTCACGCACATCAAAGAAGCCGACGTCCTGATCCACGTCGTGCGGATGTTCTCGTCCGCCGAGGGCGCGGCTCAGCCGATCCACGACGTCGAGCTTGTCGACCTTGAGCTGATGGCCGCCGACGCGGCCACTCTGCAGAGGAAGCGCGATCGGATCGTGAAACGCGCTCGGACCGGCGACAAGGATGCGGCGCAGGAGCTTGAAGACTGCGAGCGCGTGTTCGAGCACCTGCACGACGGCCTTCCCGCAAGGCGCCAAGCGCTGTCGGAGCGCGAGCGCTCGAGCGTGTTCGACTGCAACCTCCTGTCGCAGAAGCCGGTCTTGTACGTGGCCAACGTCATGTCGCCCGGCGATCTCGAAGGACCTCTCGTGGACGAACTCCGGACGTGGGCGCGAAGCGAGGACGCGGAAGTCGTGGCGATCTGCGGCCGCGACGAGGCGGACCTAAGCGAACTCGACGACGATGAACGGGCGCCGTTCCTCGTCGAGCTGGGTCTCGCCGAGATGTCGATCGAGAGAGTCATCCACGCCGCGTACCGCGAACTCGGGCTCGTCGACTTCTTCACCGCCGGCGAGCGCGAAGTCCACGTCTGGACGTGCCACAGAGGGGACCAGGCGCCGATCGCAGCGGGGAAGATTCACAGCGACATGGAGCGCGGATTCGTGCGCATGGAAGTTATCCCCTACGCCGATCTCGTGGCCCTCGGGTCCGAGGACGCCGTCGCCCGAGCCGGCAAACGCCGCCTCGAGGGACGGGAGTACGAGGTAGGGGACGGAGATATCGTCATCATCCGCTTCACGCCGCCGCGCGCATGATCGCGTTGGGAAGGCGAAGGCGAACGACGCGGGCATCCGCAGTCCCTGCCGGGACCCACAATGCAGTTCTATTCTCCATTGGAGTCCACCGAGACGCGACGTCGCCGAGCGGCTCCGAAGCGACGACCACGCCGTCCGCCGCCTTGGCCCAGGCGAGCGTATAGTAGGCGGCATACTCTGAGTCGGCCCAGACGCAAAACGCCCACAACCCTCGGGGAGAGAGAAGCAGCGCGTTGAGCGCCGTGATGCTGGAGAGCGCGCCGGCCGTCGCCTCGAACGCGTCGATGGGGTCGCTCTGATCGAGGACGGGCGTCATGCGGCGGAAGAACCGCTCGGAGTCCGTGGCGCCCGTGCCGTCGTCGGGCTCGTCGTTGAGCGTTCCGTTGTGACTGAAGTACCAGGTCTCGCCACGGACCTCGGCCACAAACGGATGCGCGTTGTCCACGCCGCGCCCGGCGCTCGATGCGAGGCGGGCGTGCAGGAGTTGCACGACCGAGGAGCGGACGGTCGAGAACCCCTCGTCGTCCCAGCACGCAAGCGAGCCGCGCACGCGGCTCGTCTCTCCATCTCTCACGATGACGGCGCCCCACCCGTCTCCGTGGCGTACGAGACCGCGCCTCGTGTTCCGCTCGTTCAGCGCGTTCTCGCCTCGCGCCATCCGAAGGAATGGGTCCGCGACGAGGTGCCCGGGAATGCCTGTGGGTGCGGCCATCATCCGACACATGACGGAAGTGTACTCGAGCTCGACGGATAGGGACGCTCGCGAGACGCGGCCGGGCGATCCTCTCGAACGGGAGGACACATGGACGAGACGGGGTTTCGCGCCTACATCGAGAGCCGTCACGCCACGGAAGAGACCATCGGCCGTTCGTTCGCTCTTGCCGAACGGTTTGAGCACTACGTTCGCGAAACGTCGGGCGGCACGGCCCAGGGGGCGTCTGCCGGCGCCGCACGCGCCTTCGTCCACGAGCTCTCGGCAAGCGGGGAGTCCAGCTACGACGCGATCCTTGCCCTGGCTCGCTTCGGCCGCTATCTGGGCAACCGCGAGGCGTACGTCGCGCTGCTCGAGATCCTCGACGGGAACGAGGCGTTCGCAAACCTGGTCCGCAGGGTGGAAGAGGAGGCCGGCCGGCCCATCCGCGACGAAGCGTTCGCTGGGATTGAGACCCCCGAGCTTGGCACTCCGAACCTCGAGCGAGCGCGCCGCATGGGCGCGGTCGTCGAGCGCCTGGAAAGACTGCTCGGGCGCGAGCGCACGTCGTGGATCGTCCGACAAGGGCTGAGGGACCTCCCCGATGAGGGATATGCAGGAGAACGCGCGTTCTACGAAGAAGCCGGAGGAATCGACGAGTACCTTCGCCGCAAGGGAGATCGCTTCGTCGCCCAACTGGAGGAGATCAGGGACGAAGGAACGCTCTACTTCTCGCAGCCAATCACCGACGAGGTGATCGCCTACGTTGAGGCTCATCCTGAGATCCGGCAGGGCGTGCGCGTGGGCGATGTCCTGTACGAGGCGAAGATCCCGTACATGGCCGCCGAGGTCCTCCGCGAGAGTGACCCGGAGCGCCGGTCCTACCTGTACTGCCATTGTCCGTGGGCTCGCGAGTCGCTCCAGAAGGGCGAGAGGCCGGTCTCGAAGACGTTCTGCAACTGCAGCGCCGCCTTTCACCGCAAGCCCTACGAGGTCATCTTCGGTCGATCGCTCGAAAGCGAGGTTCTGGAGACCATACTCGCCGGGGACCCGTGGTGCCGGTTCGCGATCACCCTCCCGGCGGACGCCGTCTAGCAGTCTACGAGACGAGGCCGAGCGAGCGTCCGACTGCGGAGAAGGTGTCAAGCACGCGGTCCATCTGCTCTTCGGTGTGCGTCGCCATGTAGCTTGTGCGCAGCAGTGCCTTGCCTGGAGGCACGGCGGGCGGGATGGCCACGTTGACGTAGACGCCCGCATCGAACAGCGCGCGCCACGCCTTCATCGTGGCGAGGGAGTCCCCAATGAAGATGGGGATGATCGGCGTCTGGCTCTTGCCGACATCGAATCCGAGGTCGACGAACCCGCGACGCATGCGATCGGCAATGGCGTTGACGCGATCGACTCGCTGCGGCTCCCGCTCCATCACGTCGAGAGCTGCAAGAGCCGCCGCGACGTTCGGCGCCGGCAGGCTAGCGCTGAAGATGAGCGACCTCGCGAGGTGCTGGATCCAGTGGATGGCCGCCTCGTCTCCGGCGACGAAGCCGCCGATCGAGGCGAACGACTTGCTGAACGTGCCGACGATCAGATCAACCTCGTCGACCATGCCGAAGTGCACGGCCGTACCGCGGCCGCCGCCAAGGACGCCCATCGCATGAGCGTCGTCGACGAGGAGCCGCGCGCCGTGCTTGCGACACACCGGCGCGATCTCGGGCAAGGGGACGATCTCGCCGCCCATGCTGAAGACGCCGTCGACCGCGACCAGTTTTCCGGCTCCGGGCGGACACGCGGCGAGCACGCGGTCCAGATCCTGCGGATGGTTGTGGCGAAACCGAGCCATGCGCCCGAGCGCAAGACGGCACCCATCAATGATGCTCGCGTGGTCCTCTTTGTCGCAGACGACGATGTCGCTTCGCCCGATCAGTGAGGACAGGACGCCGAGATTCGCCTGATACCCCGTGCTGAATACGAGCGCCTTCTCCTTGCCGACGAACCGGGCGAGCCGTCGCTCGAGCTCGCCGTGAATGGCGAGGGTTCCGTTCAGGAAGCGAGATCCTGTGCAACTCGTCCCGAACTCCCGCAGCGCGTCGGCCGCCGCCTCGCGGACGAGAGGGTGCGTCGTCAGCCCGAGGTAGTTGTTCGACCCCAGCATGACGAGCCGACGGCCCTCGATCGAGACCTCCGTCCCCTCAGTCTCGTCAAGCGGAATGAAGAACGGATAGATGCCGAGCTCCTTCGCTCGACTCGGGCTCGCAGGATACCCCATGCTCTCCGCCACGGCCGGATCGGAGAGGAATCCCCTGCACTTCTCGAACAGGTCAACCACGTCGCCCTCCTTGAGCCCCCTGCCTCCCGCCCCGGGGCAGCCGATAGGTGCGGGACAGAATCCACTCAAACGCGCGGCCGGGGAGCACCTTCTTCACATGCACGGCGAGCCGTTGCGGCAACGGCCCGATCGTGTAGCGGAGCCTCGGACGCCGCACGCCGAGGACCCGCTCGACCAATCGGGCGACAGGCTCAGGCGTTGAGGCGCCTCGTTCGTCGGTCTCGATCACCTGGAGCGTTGTCTCGAAGGCTTCGCGGTACGCGCTGTGCTCGTCGGCACTGCGCGAACGAAGGCGGCGATCGGTGAACCCTGTGCGGAAGTCGCCCGGCTCGATCAGCACGACGCGCACGCCGTGAGAGCGCACTTCCATGCTCATGGACTCGAACAGCCCCTCGAGTGCGTACTTCGTCGCGCTGTAGAGCCCCTGGAACGGAAGCGCGATGCGTCCGCTGATCGACGATACGATGAGCAATCGGCCGGCGCCCTGACGCCGCATGGTCGGCAGGACCGCTCGGCACACGCGCAGTGCTCCGAGGACGTTCGTCTCCAGGATGGCCCTGGTCTCGCCATCGTCGGCATCCTCGACCGCGCCGCCGATCCCGAATCCGGCGCAGTGAACGACGGCGTCGATGCGCCGCTCTGCCTCGAGAAGGCGAGACACCGCTGCTCGCACCGATGCATCGTCATTCACGTCGGCCGTGAGCGCTTCGAGGCGTACCCCCGGAGGGAGGTCGCTCCGAAGATCGCGGGAGAGATCCGCGGCATTCCGCCGCGACGTCGCGTAGACGATGAACCCACGCCCCGCCAGGTGCACGGCGCACGCGCGGCCGATGCCGGACGACGCCCCCGTGATCAGGATGACGCCAGAAGGCGCCTGGCTCATGGTCTTCCTCCTTGGCCGGTGCGACCAGCCCGCACACTGGGCTTGCGCCGGCTGCCCCTTCGACCCACCCGCGCAGATATCTTCGCCGCAGGACTCACTCCGTCTGGCGGGCGAGGATGCGATCCATGGCCGCAACGTCGAGACGTCCCGCCTGCCCCCAACCCGCGGGGCCGGACGCTACGGCCGGGCGCATCTCCACGTACAGGTCCATCGCGCAGGCCGAGATTTCCTCAGGGGGAAAGGTTCTTGCGACCGCCAAGAGCTTCTCCTCCACCGGGTGGAGTGCGTCTTTGAACTTGTCTTCAAGGTACCGGCGCACGCTCTCTGGGTCGATCGGGCGCGCATCGGCAAGAGCGCGCAACCCGGCTGGCGTCCGTACGCACGCGATCTCTCTGTCCATGTATGCGATAGTCTGCGCCCCCGCCTCCCGGCGACGTTGCTCCAGTCGTTCGCGCTCCTCGGCCGGACGCGACGCGAGGAGACCGAGTCGTTTCCCTTTTGCGGCGGCGGTCTGTCCCGCGACCGCACGCCCCAGGGTCAGCGCCTCGTCTGCGTCGTAGCCGAGACGACGCGCGACGACGCTCGCCCAGAGCGTCAGGAACGGCGCGCGATTGACCACAACCTCCACGCGCGCTCCTAGACGGCCTCGACCGCCGTGACCCCGGGGACCTGTTCCCTGACGATGCGCTCGATGCCGTTCTTGAGCGTCATCATCGACATCGGGCAGCCGTGACACGATCCCTGCAACCGAACGCGCACGACTCCCTGCTCGGTGACTTCGACGAGCTCGACGTCGCCCCCGTCCGCGACCAGCATGGGCCTGACCGCCTCAAGCGCCTCCAAGACCTTGTCGTACATGGTCACAGCCACTCCTTTCGCGCCACGGCGCGTCTCCGAAAGGGTACCCGCTGCGTCGATCGATGGAAAGCGAAACGCGCCGCCCGAGGGCGACGCGTTATCTAATATATACGTCGCCCGACCCTCGGGTGTCAAGGGTCGCTGCGACCCTCCGCATCTCGAGGCCCCATCGTGCGGGCTCGATCATCAGGCATACAGGCAGTGGTAGGCCGTCGGCGTCGAAACGTCGAGATGGAAGGTCGCCCCCGCACCGACCCTGAAGGAGTCCCCAACTCGGTAGACGGTCGGCGCCGCCTCCCTGGGAAGCCGCACCTCAAGCACGCCATCGATCACGGTCATCACCTCGACCGTCGACGTCGAGAACTCATACGTCCCCGGGCTCATGACGCCGACCGTCGCCCGGCCGCGTTCTCCCTCGAATCCGATGGACCTGACATTCCCCCCGAAGTACTCGTTCACTCTGAGCGTCATGACATCCTCCATACCCGGTTCTGGACGAGCAGTATACGGAGAGCGCCCGCGGGCCGCATGCGCCGGCCGCGTCATGCGGCACCTCTCCTAATGACCGAGCGGGCGTCGTGGCCCGGCGCGCGCCCTCGCCGCGCCGGCACGCCGATATAGCGTATCCATGAGACAGCGAGGAGGAAGCAGATGGCACGGAGGATTGAGGCGGCGCAGCGCGATGCCGACTTCGACGAGCGCCCGTTCGGCGACTCGCACTTCGGCGCGGTGCCGCGAAGGCCGCGAAGCGCCGAACGACCCCGCGCGTCGTCGAGAGCCGGCTCTCCGAGCCGTGGGCCGCACAGCGACGGCCCGAGCGCTGTCTCCATCTATGCCTGGCACGAGGGCTGCTTCGATGAGGCCCCGCCATCGAAGCGACGCTCGGCGCGTTCGCCGTCTCGGCCAATCCCGGGGAAGACGAGCGGCTGAGCCGCGTCACGCCCCTTGGGCCGCGAGAACCTCGTATCGTTCGAGTGCGGCTTCTTCCGGCGACGGAACGAGGAAGTCGTAGACGGCCATACCGAAGCTGCTCACCGCCGAAACAAGGGAGTCGTACGGCGTGAACAGGTCGATCGGATAGACGAGCGTGGCGACACCGGCAGCGAGGTTGCTGATCCCCGAGAGAACGCGCGCTCTGCGCCCCTCATCCGCCAGCCGCGCGAGGGCAAGCGCCGCCTCGGTCTCGGACCCGCCGGCCTGCTCGAACTCGACCTCCGCCATCGAAGGAACGACCAGCGGAACGACGCCGGATAACGTGACGACTCCGGCAGCGATGAGCCCGTACACGGCAAGGTCGGGGCCAAGGAAGAGCGCGCTCGCCACGCCGAGCGCCACCCCCGTGCCGATCGTCACGATGCCCGCCGCGATGCGCTCGCCGCGCGCGGAGTCGGCGAGATCCGACAACACATCCTGTGCGGGCCCGGCGTGCACGCACGCGGCGCAGAGTGTGATCCCGGCCGCCACAAGGAAGAGACTCCTGAATGCCATGCGATCCTCCTCTGTCTGCCTCCAGTGTACGGCGCACAGACCGCAGGAAGAAACGAGAAGAGCCGCGAGCGTCGACCGGCCGCTGCTACTTCCGCGCTGCGCGCCGTGACGCGACGATTTCCTCGGCGATCCCATACGGGACCGACTCGTAGTGTTCGAACTGCATCGTGAACGTCCCCCGACCGCTTGTCAGGTTCCGCACTTCCGAGGCGTAGCCGAACATCTCCGCGAGGGGAACCGCGGCGTGGAGAATCACCGCACTCGCGCGGTTGTCCATTCCGATGATGCGCCCGCGCTTGCTGCATAGATTCCCAGTCACCGGCCCAGTCGTGTCTTCCGGCGCCGTGACTTCGACGCTCATGATCGGCTCGAGAAGCTCGAGCCCTGAGGCAAGACACGCCTCGCGGAATCCCATCCGCCCGCAGGTGCGAAAGGCCTGCTCGGACGAATCCACCTCGTGCATCGAGCCGTCGAGGATGGTCACCCGAATGTCGACCATCGGAAACCCCGCATACGGACCGGCTGCCATCTCTTCGACGATGCCCCGTTCGATCGCTGCGAGGTACTCGCGCGAGATCTTGCCGCCGGAGACGTCGTCCTCGAACTGGAAGCCGGAGCCGGGGTCCGTGGGCTCGATGCGAAAGAACATGTGGGCGTACTGACCGCGCCCGCCCGTCTGCTTGACGTGCTTGTACTCGTGTTCCAGCGGAGCCAGGATCGTCTCGCGGTACGCGACCTGCGGGCGATCGGAGGTGACGTCGACGCCGAACTCGCGCTTCAGGCGGTCGACGATGATCTCGAGGTGCAGCTCGCCCATGCCGGAGATGACGACCTCGCCGGTCTCCGAGTCCGCCCGGACGATGAACGTCGGATCTTCCTCGGCCAACCGATGGAGTGCGTGCGACAGCTTGTCGCGGTCATCGCGCGATACAGGTCGCACGGCGACGCCGATCACCGGAGCCGGGAACTCGATCGACTCGAGCACGATCGGATGCCCGGGACTACACAACGTGTGTCCGGTGAGCGTGTCGCCGAGGCCGACGATGGCGCCGACCTCGCCGGCGCGCAGGACGTCGATCGGTTCCCGATCGTTCGCGTGCATTTCGAACAGCCGCCCGACCCGTTGGGGCTTGCCGACGGAGGAATTCAGGAGATGGGCGCCGTTCTCGAGACTGCCGGAGTAGACGCGCACGTAGGTCAGTTTCCCCATGTGTCGGTCAGACTGGATCTTGAACGCGAGCGCCGCGAGGGGGCCGTCGACGCGAGGGTGGCGGATCAGTTCGCCGTCCGTCTCGGAGTGAACGCCGATCACCGGAGGCAGATCGACGGGCGACGGCAAGAAGTCGACGATGGCATCCAACAGCCGCCTCACGCCCTTGTTCTTGAACCCGGCGCCGCAGAGCACGGGAATGAACCGTCCGTCGATCGTCGCGCGACGCATCGCCGCGAGGACTTCTCCGCGCTCCGGCGCAACCCCTTCGATGAACTTCGCCATGAGGCCGTCGTCCTGCTCGCTGATGCGCTCGAGCATGATCGCTGCAGCGGCTTGCGCCACGTCGACCATGTCGGCGGGAATCGGCTCCTCCCGAACCTCTGTTCCCAAGGACGAATCGTCGTAGTAGAGCGCCCGCATGTCGATCAGGTCGACGATGCCGCGGAACTCCGCTTCCGCGCCGATGGGAATAACGACGGGAACGGCATTTGCCCCCAGTTCGTCGCGGATTTCCTCGACAACTCGGGCGAAGTCGGCGCCTGTCCGATCCATCTTGTTGATGAAGGCGATGCGCGGCACGCCATACTTGTCGGCTTGCCGCCACACGGTTTCTGCCTGCGGCTGCACTCCGCCCACGGCGCAGAAGAGGGCGACCGTCCCGTCAAGGACGCGCAAGCTGCGCTCGACCTCCGCGGTGAAGTCGACGTGGCCCGGGGTGTCGATCACGTTGATGCGGTGGTCGCGCCAGTACGTGGTCGTCGCGGCGGACGTGATCGTGATGCCGCGTTCCTGCTCCTGGACCATCCAATCCATCTTCGCTGCACCGTCGTGGACCTCGCCGATCTTGTGCCGCTTGCCTGTGAAAAAGAGGATTCGCTCGGTGACCGTCGTCTTGCCGGCGTCGATGTGCGCCATGATCCCGACGTTGCGAATGCGCTCAATGGGTGTCGATGTACTCACGTGCGTCCTCCCCGTTCCCCGTCCGTCTGCAGAGCACTGTTTCCCTGGGGACCCCGTCGACAAGATCGATCCGCAGGAGCCCAATCTCTTGGGAGCGCGCGAATTCGACATGCCGACCAGCAGGAGACGATCAGGAATGTAGACGCTGAGCGTACGAAAGAGCTCTTGCGAAGTCAAACGCCGAGACGCCGGCCCTCGACGGCGCGGCGCGTGGAGCACGCCCGGACGCGCAGGGTGAATCAGGCGCTCCACGAAACATTGACGTTCTCCACACACGAGCCGCACAAGGAGAGGAAACCATTGATGACGTGAGGTGTAAGGACAAGTGCGACACTGAGGGAGAGGAGGGGACATGCCCAAGAAGGAACTGGTTGATAAGTTGAGCATCTACGTGCCGAAGTCCAAGTCGGCACAGCAGCCCGTCGAGCGCCTGATGAAGATCGGAGAGAAGAAGGATCGCTCGATCAACTACCTCGTCGTCGAGGCGATCTTGCAGTACCTGGACAAGGAAGAGCGCAAGCAGTAACCGCCGCGCCGCTCACGAGAGGAGAGGCCCCACTCGCCCATTGAAGGCGAGTGGGGCCTCCGTCACGGTCCACAAGCACGAGGCGCAGATACGCGAAGCCGGCGCCGCTTCTTCGACCACCGGGCGGACTCGGATCCGTCGCTGTTCCTCGATCATGCGGCGGACTCGGATCCGTCGCTATTCCTCGATCATGCGGCGGACTCGGATCCGTCGCTGTTCCCCGATCATGCGGCGGACTCGGATCCGTCGCTATTCCTCGATCATGCGACGGACTGCTTCCGCCATGGCGACCTGCGACTTCGCCTCGATCCAGGCAAGCACCTTCCGCCAAGCGAACGGGATTCCCGCCGCCAACATCAGCGCCACGAGCGCCCACGCCGACGCGGAGATCAGCTTTGCGATGCCTTCCATACCCACCCCTCCATCCCCCCCAGCATATCCGACGATCCCGCGCGAGCGAATCGGCGTTCCGTTACCGTGCAGAGGGCGCCGCGAAGGCGCCCTCTCTCCGACAAGGTTCCCATACAGATTGCGGGAAGCACACGGCGTCTATCCCTTCATCACGCCGACCTGGACGTCGCGGAATCGCGTCGGTGCCGCGCCGTGCCCCGTGTGAGCGACCTGCCCGGGCTGACCCTTGCCGCAGTTCGGCGTTCCCCAAACGTGCCAGTGATCCTGATTGCAGATCGCGTCGCACCCGGCCCAGAACTGAGGTGTGATGCCGGTATACGTCGCGTTCTTCAATACCTTGCCGAGTTTGCCGCCCTTGATCTCGTAAGCCAACTCCGTTCCAAACTGGAAGTTCAGCCGCTTGTCGTCGATCGACCAGCTCTTGTTGGTGACCATGTAGATTCCGTCGTCGGTGTCGGCGATGAGATCGTCAAGCGTCCACTCGCCCGGGAGCAGGCTCACGTTGTTCATGCGGATGATCGGCGTGCGATTCCATCCGTCGGCACGCATCGTGCCGTTCGAGCGGGCCGGAGCGTCCGGATGGATCTTCCGGAGCTGCTGCGCCGACTCGCGCGACGTCAGGTACCCGACGAACTGCCCCTTCTTGACGATGTCCGTCCGCTGGGCCGGCACGCCCTCGTCGTCGTAACCGTACGTGCCGAGACCGCTCGGCGTGACAGCGTCGGAAACGATGTTCACAAGATCGGATCCATAGCGCAGGGTGCGGTACTTGTCCGGGGTCAGGAAACTCGTCCCGGCGAACGCTGCTTCCGTCCCGAACACGCGGTCGAGCTCGGACGGATGGCCGCACGACTCGTGAATCTGCAGTCCGAGCTGCGGCCCGTCGAGGATGATGGTCTTCACGCCGCTCGGACACTGGGGCGCAGCCAGAAGGGCCACCGCTTCCTCGGCGATGCGGCGTGCGTTCCCGGGCAGGTCCCACGTCTCGATGAACTCATATCCGCCGGTTCCCTGGTGGCGTCCAAACGAGTTCGGATACGACCGCTGCTGCATCTCGCCCTCGGACACCGCCATCACGACGTTCCCCGCGCCGCTCTCGACCAGCACCTGCTCGATGTAGCTTCCCTCCGTCGAAGCGAACGTCTTGGTCTCTCGCTGAAACCCGAGGGTCCCCTCGACGACGCGAATGCCGGGAACGGCTCTCGCCTCCTTGTCGGCGCGCATGAGGTAGTCGATCTTCGTCTCGAGCGACACCTCGAAGGGGTCGATCTTGACCGGAGTACGGTACGTGTCGACGTGGACTTCGGCCGGGCCGAGGTCGACGTCGGCTCGCTTGCTGATCGCACTCGCTTTGGCGATGGCTACCGCCAGCGCCGCCACGCGGTCGATCTCGGCCTTCTCCAACCGACTCGAACTGGCGAATCCCCACGCGCCGTCGGCGACGACGCGGACGCCAAACCCGCAGCCGTCGGCGAGTGACAGGTTCTCCACGACGCCGTTCTTCGTCTCGATGGTCTGCGTCTCCCGGCGCA
>JBFYRA010000164.1:0-2609 GCA_041302485.1 Candidatus Bipolaricaulota bacterium | reverse complement strand
GCGGCCGCGTGCCCGGTTGGCCGGATGTTGTTCGCAGCGACCCTCGTGGTTGCAGTGGCCGCCGGCGCGCAGGGCGCTTCCGTGCCGCTCGACCTCTCGGGAACATGGGCAGAGATGCAGGTGCTGTCGGAATTCGCCACGCTTCCACTCGTCGGCGAGGTCGCACGGTCGAGCACGATCGTCCTCCGCGTGACCATCAAGCAAGACGGAAGCACGCTCACGCAGCTCTGGACATACTGCGCAACCGAGATCGACAACGGATCGGCGATCGCCTCGACCGTGATCCCGGATGCTTTCCTCGTCTCGCTCGGCGAGGTCGCCGCCGGTGCGACACTCGATGCATCGGTCTCTCCGGCGCGCTTCGAGCAGCCCTGGACGACGGAAGTGCGAGGCGCGACGCTGGACGATCCGGAACGCGATGCCCTTCCGACACGAGCCGACGATGCCCGCGTAGTCGATCAGGACGGCGACGGCAAGCCGGGACTGACGGCACGGGTCAGCGCGCTCGGGGTCTTCTCTGGCGAGGTCTACATCGTGCAGCGAGTGCGCACCCGACTCATCGGAACCCTCGTGTCGGCCGACCGCATCGAGGGCCTCGTGGAGTGGTCCACCGAACAGGTCACCCTCGGCGCCTCGAACCTGCTATTCTTGGGCACCCTGCCCAGTCGCCCCGATCCAGCAACCGAGAACAGCACCTTTGTTCTGACGAGAATCGATCCCGCGTGGACGTGCGCGGACATTCTCGCCCATCGCGCCGCGCTGTTCGGCGCGCTCGACCCGACGTAGGCGAGACGGGAGGACAAGAATGGATCAAGCGGAGGTCAAGACATGAGACGCTGGCAGATGGCAGTGGCAGCGGCCATCCTCGTCGCCGTCGGGAGCGGAGCCTACGGCGTGGAGAGTCCCGCCGAGCGCGGCTCGTTCGGTGTGGGCGAGCTTCGCGAACGGCTCATCGATCCGGCGACCGGCCGCGGGATGGACCTCCTCGTCCTCTACCCCCTGACGACTGCCCCCCTGGGGACGCTAGCCACCGGCGAGCCGGTGGCCAGGTTCCCGCTCATCTTGTTCAACCACGGCTTCATGCTTTGGGGCGACCTCTATCGCTCCTACGGGGAGCGACTCGCGTCGCACGGGTTCGTCGTTGCCTTGCCGTCCTACCCGATGTCGTTCTCGAGCGCCAATCACACCGCCCTTGCCGGCGACGCTCACTTCGTGATCGACCACTGCCTGGCGCTCGGCGCTCGGCCGGAAGGCACCCTGTCCGGTCTCATCGACGAGGCTCGGATCGGCGCGGGCGGTCACTCGTTCGGCGGGAAGCTGAGTCTGCTCGTCGCATCGATGGACTCTCGCGTTCGGGCCGTCGGCGTGCTGGACCCCGTGGATGGCGGCGGCCCCGCGCCCGACGACCCTGTTCTCTTCCCGAGTGTGGCACCCGAGCGGATGGCGGACGTTCACGTCCCGTTGCTGTTCATTGGGGCCGAACTCGGCGGGATTTCGTGGTTCCTCATCCCGTGCGCACCCGTCGCCGAGAACTACCAGCGCTTCTACGAGGCCGCGAATCCGCCGGCGATTGAAGTGACCCAGCTTGGCGCCGGGCACGGACAGTACACGGACCCGGGAGCCGAAGCGATGATGGCGGCATGCGCGCCCGGGACCGCTGATACCGCATGGGTCCGCGACTCGGCGGCCGCATATCTGACCGCCTTCTTCCTGTGGCGCTTGAACGATGACGCCCGATTCCTCGCCTGGCTCGACGCCCGGCTTGCACGGGACGTCACCGACGGCCGCATCGCTGTGCGCCAGAAGTGACGACGGGCACTAGAGAAGTCGCTCTCCGAGCACGTCGTACGCCGCCACGGTCGCCCGCGCCGCGGGACTCGATGCGTACTCGCGCCCGAGCAGAGTCCAGATCATCGAATCGTGCGCCGTGCCGTCCGCGTCGCGCGACAGTTCGCGCCGCGTCGCCTCGTGCGTGAACTCAAGCTTACGCGGCACCGCGGCGCTCGCGACGTTGTCGGGCCGACAGTGAATCTCGACCCGCTCGACCTTCGCGACCTCGAACGCCACCTTGACGAGCGCCAATGCCGCCTCCGTCGCGAGGCCTCGCCCTACGTGCGACGCGCGGATCCAGTAGCCAATCTCGAGCCCTCCTGCGTCGAGTCGCGTGTGGAGCCCGCTCGAGCCGATGACGAGGCGCTCGTCGCGCGACAGGATCCCGTAGACGTAGTCGCGATCAAGATCGAACTCGCCGCGTAAGATGCGCAGCCGGTCGGCCTTGGCTTCGACGGACTGTGGCTCGTAGGCCGTCCACGGCATCCACGGCCGCAGGTGGTCGAGACTCGAGTCGACGGCCTCCTTGAGGAGCCGCGCATCAGCGGGCTGCCAGCAACGTAAGACGAGTCGTTCGGTCTCGATCCGGTACGGCATCTTGCGCCGCGCGCTCTCCACTGCTACCCCCTGACGGGCAATTGCCACTCGTCAAGCGTACTCACCGGAACGAGACAAGAAAACCTCCTGTTTGCCCGCATCCCGCAGCTAGGGCAGAATGCCGCCCATGATTCCATTCCCCAATCCTCGTCGAGTGCGCATTGCCGATCTCGCGTTTCGCG
>JBFYRA010000158.1:0-8236 GCA_041302485.1 Candidatus Bipolaricaulota bacterium | reverse complement strand
ACCGGGACCCCTTCCACCTGGGCTTGAGTGACCGAGATGTCGTACGGTATCCTTCCGGCAATGACCGCGCCTGCATCGGCGGCTTCTCTCTCGATCTCGCGCGTCATCTCCTCGTTGATGTCCCACTTGTTCACACAGACCGCTGTTGGGATTCTGAAGTGCCGCGCCAGACCCAGAACGCGACGGAGGTCGTGCTTGCCCGAGAGCGTCGGTTCCGTCACGGCAAGCACGAGAGACGCCCCCGTCATGCTGGCAATCACTGCGCAGCCGATGCCGGGCGGCCCGTCGACCAGGAGGAACGACGCGCCCTGCTCCTCAGCGATCCGGCGCGCCTCCTTGCGGACGACGCTCACGAGCTTTCCTGAGTTCTCAGCGCCGATTCCCAGACAAGCGTGGACGAGTGGACCGAAGCGCGTCCTCGATACGTACCACTCCCCGCTCCGACGCTCGGGGAAGTCGATGGCTCCGGAAGGGCAGAAGCGAACGCACACGCCACAGCCTTCGCAGGACAATCGATCAATCGAGAACCCAGCCCGCTCCTCTTGCTTCACTGCCCCAAACCGGCAGTGGCTGAGACACGCGCCACAGCCCACGCAGTCCTCCTGCCGAATGACGGCCTCGTGGCCGCTCCAGAAGTCCTCGCGGCGCTCGATGGTGGGGGCAAGGACGAGATGGAGATCGGACGCGTCCACGTCACAATCGGCAAGAACAGCGTCCGGGGCGAGGACCGCAAGAGAGGCGACGAGGCTCGTCTTGCCTGTTCCACCCTTTCCGCTGACGACGACGACTTCCTTCACGGGAGGTACCTCATTTCCCGCCTGCTCCGCAGGTTTCGTTGGGCGCTCTCTTCCGCGACGCGTCCGCGACGCGGCCCGCCGGGCCCTCAGAGAAGGGCGCCGCTTGTCTTGGTGTCGGCGCGCTCGTTCGCCCCGACTCCTTGTTGGCGAAGAAGCGCTTGTCGAGGGCGAGGAGGAGATCGCAGAAGACCTTCCGGAGTTCCGGCACGGCATCCGTCGCCGTCTGCCCGCGCGAGTAGGCCTCCGCGATGCGGCGATCGTCTGGGATCTCGAGGAGAACTTCGACCCCTTCTGCGGCGCAGAAGCTTTGGACGCGGTTATCTCCGACCCCCACGCGGTTGATGACGACGCCGAAGGGAATCCCAAGGAGCCGTACGGTTGCTACGGCCAGCTTGAGGTCGTGCAGGCCGAACGGGGTCGGTTCGGTGACAAGCAGGACGTAGTCGCTTCCCTTGATGGCGGTCACGACAGGGCACGAGGTCCCCGGCGCGCAGTCCACGATGTTGAGGCGGTCGTCCCTGATGTGACGCCGGACGGCGCGAATGATCGGCGGCGCTGCCGGCTGACCGATCGCCAGCGTACCCTGCACGAAGGCTACGCGCTCGGCGAAGCCCGTCTCGACGAATCCGATTTCCCGCTCGACCTCCTGAATGGCTCCGGTAGGACAGGCCTTGGCACAGCCACCACACGCGTGGCACAGCTCGGGGAAAACCATCACATTCCTTCCCAGCGGCAGGATCGCATGGTACTGGCAGACTCGTCCGCAGTCGCCGCATCCGTTGCACTTGGCCGCGTCCACGGAGGGAATGAGCAGGCTGACCGCCTCCCGACAGTCGAGGTGCGGCTTCAAGAAGATATGGCAGTTCGGCTCCTCGACGTCGCAGTCGAGAAGCTGAACGGGAGTCGGGGAGCAAAGCGCGAGGTTGACGGCGATCGTTGTCTTTCCCGTTCCTCCCTTGCCCGAAGCCACCGCGAGGATCATGTCTTCGTCACGCTCGGCTTCGCGGGTCGGAATCGAAGAGGGGTAGCGCTCTCGTCGATGAGTTGGAACCACCCGTCACCGGTGATGCTCCGCAACAGGCCTGCATCTTTCATGCAGTGGTCTCTCGCGCAGAGGATTCCATGCTGCTTGAGTAGCCGGCGGATCTCCGCCAGTGTCTCTGTGGGCTCTTCGACCTCGTGCAGCACGTCAAAAAGAAGTGCGACGTCCACGCTTCCGTTCGGTACGTGCTCCAAGGCATCGCGGTGGATGACCTGCAACTGGCCGAACCCGCGCCGACCGGCAGCGCGCCCGAGCCGTTGGATCGCCCCGGGGTGGATGTCCACGGCCACCACGTGCCCCTCCAGCCCGACCAGGCGAGCCGCCGCAAGCGAGAAGCCGCCGGGGCCACAGCCGAAGTCCAGCACGGACATCCCAGGACGCACTCCGAGCTGTCGCAGAGCGCGCGCCGGCGGCCGGCGAAGGTCACGCAACCTGTACTCCAGCGTCATCAGTTGGAACGAGAAGTTGCTGTGCACTTCAGCCTTCTTCACGAGGCACAGGTTCCTCTTCGGTACTCGCGCCTTCCCCGTCGCTCCGCGGCCGGCTCGTCCACGCCGTCCTGCCAACCGTTGCGCGTTCCAGCAATGCAGTCGAACCTTGCCACGTACGGTTTGATGTCCAAAAGCGGTGTACCGTCGAGTACGTCGAGACCGTCTACGTAGAGCACATTCCCCTCCCGGCGGACAAGTTTCACGATGCTAAGCCCGATTGCGTTCGGGCGGCACGGAGCGCGCGTCGCGAAGACGCCACGCTGGGCATCGTCGAGAAAGGGTCGCACGACGAGCTGTGCGGGACCGGCCTTGTGCATGTGGTGGACGAGGTAGATGTGTGAGAACCCGTCGAGATCCTGCAACCCTTCCTCAAGAGCCGGGAGAACTTCGACTCGCCCCGTGCACCCCTTGGCGTAGATGGGCTGGATTGGCGTCTCGGCCGGCGCGAGGTGCTCGCTGTGGATGACGCCGATGGTTCGATACGTGACGGAGACCTCGCTCATGCCCAGTGACCCTCTACGCTCGCAGCGGTGAGTTCCGCCAGCTGGCCGGCGCGGTAACGTTCCAGCGCCACGGCAACCGTGGGAGCATCGGTCGTAAAAACCTTGACGCCCGACGCAGAGAGAACGCGGAAGGCTTTGGGGCCGCAGTGGCCCGTCACGACGCTGCGCGCTCCAGATCGGACGACGGTTTCGGCGGCCTGGATCCCGGCTCCCTGGGCAGCGGATTGGCCTTGCCGGTTGTCGACGATCTCGGACGTTTCTGCGTCCAAGTCATAGACCAGGAATGCCGGAGCTCGCCCAAAGCGACCTTCCAGTGGCGCAGCGACCGTGCTCCCCGACGTGCTGAAAGCGACTTTCATGCTCCCCCTTCTTCCTGGTGCGATCTTGCACCCTTCTTGGGACACTTCTTCAGACACATGAACCAATCGAGGCAGTGCACATCCTCGTCGGGCTTCTCCATGCGGGTCTTCGCCACGCCGCACGACCCCGGCGGCGGGACGATCACGTCGTCGCCCGGCTGCCAGTTCGCCGGAGTCGCCACCTTGTGCTGGTCGGACAACTGCATGGCCATGAGAAGGCGCTTGATCTCGTCCACGTTGCGGCCATTGCTGAGGGGGTAGTAGAGAATCGCGCGGACAACGGCTTGGGGGTCGATCACGAAGACCGCACGAACGGCCTGCGTGTTGCTCGCCGCCGGTTGCAGCATGCCGAACGCTCTCGCGACGTCCATGGTCAGGTCGCTGATGACCGGAAACGTCACCTCGATGCCCTTCATGCCCTTGTACTCGATCTTTTCTCTGATCGTTCGCAACCAGGCGATGTGGCTATACGTGCTGTCGATCGACAGGCCGAGAAGCTTGCAGTTCAGCTTCTCGAACTCCGGCTGCATCGAGGCGAACGTCATGAACTCCGTCGTGCAGACGGGCGTGAAGTCGGCCGGGTGGGAGAAGAAGACCACCCACTTGCCTCGGTAGTCGTCGGGAAACGTGATTGGACCCTGTGTGGTCTCGGCCTTGAAGGACGGTGCCTTCTCACCGATGAGCGGTAGCTTCATGACCTGTTCCACGCCCATCCTCCTTTGGGACTCGATGTGCAACGGGGCGGCTCTTTCGATGCGCAGTCGCGGCGAGTGCCCCACACCGCTAAGCGTTTCCCGCATCCTCCTCGAGCGCGGCGAGGCGCCTGCTGATCAGCGCGAGATCCGACTGCAGCGCCTCGGCTTGTGCCCGCAACGTCTGTCTCTCCGCCGCGCGATCGAGTGGCGGACTCGCCGGGAGGGGAGCGCCAAAGCGCGTCCACCCGGGAGTGCCCGTGGCGTAGAACTGGTTACGCCGTCCTCGGCCCGCTCCGCCGCGGCCCCATCCGATTCCTCGCCCGTACCCCTGACCGCCCGCGAACCCGGGCACCGCGAATCCAGCGCAGTAGCCGGCCGCGCGTCCTGTCATCGGCCCCATTCCTCTCGGCCCTGTTCGATCACCGCTTGGCATGTCCTGCCTCCTCGGCACTCGTTTCCTGACTTGGAATCTGTCGATCCTCTCAGGCCTTCCGCTATCGGCTGCGCTCAGAGGGCCTCGTTGTCAGGTTCCTCGTAAGCAGGCAAGTGCCGAGTAGATTATGGGCATATGCACACTAAAAGCAATCCCGCACCATGCCCGGCGGCGGATTGCAGGAATCGTCTGTGACGCCTATAGTTGCTGCGCCATGCCGCGCCCCAAGAAGATGCGTTACTGCCGCGAGATCACGGGCTACAATCTCTACAAACCGTCGGGCATCCCAATGTCCCAGCTTGAGATCGTCGACCTGGGACTTGACGAGCTTGAGGCCATGCGGCTCTGCGACTTCGATGGCTGGGAACAGGAAGAAGCGGCCGCAGCGATGGGAGTTTCTCGCGGGACGGTCCAGCGCTTGCTGGAATCGGGCCGGAAGAAACTCCTTGACTCCATCGTCCATGGGAAGGCACTCTGCTTCGGTGACGCCGAGCATGTGTGCGTACGACCATCATCGCATGCCAATTGTGGACGGCGTGGATGGCGCCACGGGCAAGATGATGTCTCTCCGGAAACCTAGATGCAGAGTCGCGGCCCAACGCTCACGGCGCTCGTGGCGCGCCCGGCAGGCGGGCAGCCGCAGCGGCCACGGAATGGACATCAAAGCCCCACTGAGACTTCAGTCGTAGGCCTTGCGGACCTCCTCCGTGGCCAGGAGCGCTTCCATGCTCTTCATCCCGGCCCAGGACGGCAGGCCTCTGTGGACCCGGTAGTACTTCTCGGGGATCGGATGGGTCCCGATGACCACCGGCACGCCGTACCGCGACTCGATGTACTCCTTGAAGTACGCTTGGCGTGCGCACGGCGGGTAGCCGACAACGAGACCCGTCGCCAGGTGAATCGCCTGCGCCCCATTCCTGACCATCTCGCTTGGGACGTACTCGATGTTGCCGCCCGGGCATCCGCCGCATGACGAGTAGCCAACGACCTCAAGTGGCTCGCCTGCGGGGTACTGCGCGAATTCTCCGGCCCGCTCGCGCATGGCTCGGAAGCACTTCCCGCCGCCGCACGCGCGATACCGATCGCAGATGATGATTCCTATCTTCACAGGTTGCCCTCCTCGCGGGAGAGCGTACATGCCCGGCCGGACGCTATCGAGTCAAGCAGGGAGGCTTTTCCGTGGCGTCAACCCCGGGCTCTCGGGCAGCAGCGCCTACCCGTCGTGACAGATGCCTCATGCGTTCGGCTTCGGAGCGCCAGTCACCCAGCGTGAGCAGGATGCGAACTCCGCAGACTGTGGTGGGCCGGCCGAGCCTCCCTGGTTTCTGGATGGGGAGCCCCGGTGGGAACACGGCCCTCAAGCGCCTGCGCCCTGCTGTCGTGGCCGCGACATTCATCCACGGGTGCCCGGCAGCCCGATGGCCTCATGGCCTTGAAATCCAGCTCCGGAAGCTCGAAAGTTGCCAAAGAAGACCCCCTTCCTCTCTTCCTCTCGTTCTTGTATCATCTGTTGTCGTCACTCTGGGGAGAAAAGGAGATACACCATGGCTGAACCGATCCAGGCAACCGACGAGGTGCTCGTCCGCGTCATCGAGAAAGGCATGTCCGGTCGCATCCACATTCGCCTCTCGAAGTTCCGCGACAAGGACTATCTCGACATCCGCAACTTCTACGAGGGCGACGACGGCGCGTGGCTGCCGACGCGCAAGGGCGTCGCCGTGCCGGTCGATCTCTATCCCGAGCTCATGGACGCGCTGGCCGCGGCGAAAGAACTGATCGACAAGCGAGCCACACCGGCGTAGTCCACGCCGCTTGATGGGATGGCGTCGCTCGACGATAATGCCACTCGTTTCCGGTCCCGTCGTCTAGCGGCCTAGGATATCGGGCTCTCATCCCGGGGACACGGGTTCGAATCCCGTCGGGACCGCTTGCAGGAACGGCGCGCTGCGCCGTTCTTCTCTTTGCCCTACGGAGCCGGGGCCGGCACCTCGAGGTCCCGCACGAACACGATCTGCGTCAGCTCGTCGATCGCGATCTCGGGGCCACGCTTGAGTGACGAGTAGTCGACGAGGCCGGTCGCGAGGATCTCGACGCCCGGCTCGAGCGCGATCGCCGCGCAGTCGGGCGTGAGCAAGAGGTGGAAGCCGTGCGCCGTCGCCTCGGCCGGATCGATGCGCATGCCGCGCGAGGTCGTCGAGAGTTGATTCACGGTCATCCGCACGGTCACCACTTGGTTTACAGCGTTTGAAATGTCGGCCTCGAGCTCGGCCACCGTGATGACGCCGCCGACAGCGCCCCACAGCCCGCGACGATGAATCATCGCGTCGCGTTGCGCGGCTTCGAACTCGCCCCGGTACTTACCGTTCGGCGGGATGATCAAGAGCCGCGCGAGCCCAGCGCGCACGATCTCGAGGTTGGCCATGACCCAGCCCGTCTCGGTCTCGACGTAGATGTAGGCGAGAAGACGATCGTAGTTGTCACGCTCCTTGACGTCGAGTTCGAGGCGCACGTTCTTGAACAAGATGAGGCTCTTCGTGAACGCGATCGCCTCGGCCGAGTAAGGCTGGCCGACCTCAGGCGTGTCGATGTTGAGGAGCCGCACGCGCGTCGAGTTGCGGACGTCGACGGTGTCGCCGTCGATGATCTTCAGAACACGGCTGTCGATCGTCGCGTTCGCCGGATCGGGCACGTCCGCGAGGACGTGCCCGATCGGAACGACGAACGCGATCAGCAGGGCGCAGAGACAGAGGCGCAGCCTCAAGAGTCTCCGCCTCATTGGTAGTGCACCTTTCGCTGCGTGACCGTCATCTGGAAGACCGTCAACAGGAAGATGATTCCAAACAGGATGACCGACGCGGCCGCGGCACGGCCGAGGTGCATTGTCGCGCTGTCGACGCGCCCGGAGAATCTCAGGATGTAGTAGACGATCGTCTCGCCACTGCGCAGGGGGCCCGGACCGTTCAGCAGGATGATGACTTCGGTGAACACCTTGAACGAGCCGATGAGCGAGATGATGAAGACGAAGAAGAGCTGCGGCGTCAAGAGCGGAATCGTCACATGCCACCACGAACGGAAGCCCGTCGCGCCGTCGACCTTGGCCGCGTCGTAGTACTGCTGCTCGACGTTCTGCATCCCGGCGAGCAGGATGATCGCCTGGTACCCGACGTAGTGCCAAACGCTGAGGATGATCACGGCGGGCAGGGCCCAGTTCGGGTCGTTCAGCCAGTTGATCGAGTTGACCTCGACGAACGGCAGCTTGTCGAGGAGCGATAAGAAGTAGTTGATCAAGCCGTAGTCCGCGTTGTACATCCAGCGCCAGACCATCGCGATCGCGACAATCGGACTGATGTACGAGAGGAAGAACGACGTCCTCGCGAACGAGAGGAATCGCAGTCCCTTGTTGAGCAACGTTGCCACGAGGATGGCCAGGAACATGGTCACTGGGACAGTGATCGCGACGTAGTAGAGCGTGTGCCAGAGTGCCCGCCAGAAGTACTTGTCGTTGAAGATGTACGTGTAGTTCGCCAACCCGATGTAGGGTCGCGGCGGCAGGAGCCCCCACTTGAACAGGCTGATCCAGAATGCGGAGAAGAACGGGTAGAAGACGAACACGCCGAGCACGACGAGCGCCGGCAGCAGGTACAGGTAGGCCGTGCCCGTCTCTTTCCAGAACGGCGGCAGCCTCCGGTACCAGGCGGCTGGGTTCACCGCCCGCGCAACCGTGAGGAAGAGCCGCCGGTCGCGCCTTGCCTTGACTCGTTCCCCGTGCGTCATAGGTCCCCGCTTTGCGACATAGGCTCGCGAGGGGGCGAACCCCCTCGCGAGCGCAACCGACAGCTTATTCCGACAGCAACGGCTCGATCTCCTCGGCCATCTGGTTCAGACCGTCGAGCGGCGAGACCGCGCCGCGCATGAT
>JBFYRA010000147.1:0-2717 GCA_041302485.1 Candidatus Bipolaricaulota bacterium | reverse complement strand
CGTCCGACCTCCACCTCGTTCTTGCCCCCACCATCGAGCGACGCGAGGACTTCTGGAGTGGTCACGAGGCCGTCATCCGCCGGGAAGACTGCGTCGGCTGCGGCGCGTGCTTCGTCCACTGCCGGTTCGAGGCGGTGCGAAGAGAAGAGCGGGCGACGGGAGGGGTTGCATTCTCGATCGACCCCCTGTCGTGCGAAGGGTGTGGAGTGTGCGTCCGCTTCTGCCCTGCGAGCGCAATCGACTTCCCCGAACGCCTGAGCGGGGAGTGGTACGTGTCGAGAACGCGCTTCGGTCCGCTCGTCCACGCTCGTCTCGGAGTCGGCGCCGAGAACTCAGGGAAGCTCGTGAGCGTCGTCCGCAAAGAGGCGCGCCGGATCGCCCTGGAGCAGGGTAGGTCGCTCATCCTGGTTGACGGGCCACCCGGTATTGGCTGTGCAGTGATCGCCAGCGTGACAGGGGCATCTCTCGTGCTCGCCGTGACGGAACCGACGCTCTCGGGTAAGCACGACCTCCGCCGCGTGCTGGGTCTGGCAAGGCACTTCGGAATCCCAACAGCGATCTGCGTGAACAAGTGGGACATCAACGAGGAGATGACTCAAGAGATCGAAAGAGAGGCCGCCGATGCAGGCGCGGTCATTGCTGGAAGGATCCCGTACGACATCTCGGTAACACAGGCTCAGGTGGAGGGCGAACCGGTCGTCGAGTTCGGCAATGGATCCGCAGCCGTGGCGATGAGAGAAGTGTGGGTGAATCTATGTCGGATCATGCTCTAGCGGATGTGCGCGTCGTGCCCTCGAACTATGGTCCACTTCGCGGCGCGAACGGGAACGCTCGCCTGACCGGTCCTTGCGGCGACACGATGGAGTTCTGGATCCGGGCGCAGAATGAGCGCGTCGCGCGTGCGACGTTCACTACAGACGGATGCGTGCACTCCGTCTTGTCGGGAAGCGCCTGCGCGCACCTTGCGGAGGGCAGAACGGTGGCAGAAGCCTTGCGTATCGCGCAGCAAGACGTTCTCGACGCCGTGGGAGATCTCCCGGAGGAATCGCGACACTGCGCTCTGCTCGCGGCGAAGACGCTGGGAGCGGCTGTTGCGAACGCGATGCTCACGGCCGAAGGCGAAGCAGCACGGCGCGCGACGCGCGAGGGACAAGCCAGAGACGAGCCCGGCTCGGGCAAGCCGGAACAAGGAGCCGCCCGTGCGCCAGCGGGATCGTCTGCGCCGAAGGGTCGCCTCGCCGGCGTTCGGCACAAGATTCTCGTTCTCTCCGGCAAGGGGGGAGTTGGCAAGAGCACGGTGGCCGTCCATCTCGCCCTATCGCTTCGCCGCGCGGGGCAGCGCGTCGGCCTGCTCGATGTAGACCTTCACGGCCCAAGCATTCCCAAGATGCTCAAGCTTGAGAAAGCGCGCGTGGGGATGGAAGGGGATCTCATCGCACCCGTCCAGAAGGATGGACTAAGGGTCATGTCGATTGCGTTTCTCTTGTCCGACCGCGACACCGCCGTGATCTGGCGCGGGCCAATGAAGGCGAATGCCATCGAGCAGCTGCTTCGCGACGTGGCCTGGGGCGAGCTGGACTACCTCGTGATCGATTGCCCGCCGGGGACGGGAGACGAGCCCCTCTCCGTGTGCCAGCTCGTAGGCGATGCCGACGGCGCCGTCATCGTGACGACCCCGCAGGACGTTGCGACGGCCAACGTGAGGCGGTCGATTCGCTTCTGCAGGGATCTCAACCTGCCCGTGCTCGGGGTCGTGGAGAACATGAGCGGATACATCTGCCCCGCCTGTGGAGAGTCAACGGACATCTTCGGCAGCGGCGGAGGCGAGCGGATGGCGGCGGAGATGGGTGTGCCGTTCCTTGGTCGCGTCCCGCTGGACCCCGCGATGGGCAAGGCCGGGGACGAGGGGACGATGGCCTCGATGCGTTACAGAGCAACCGAAGTCGGACGGGCTATGGAGCGCGCGGTTGAGCCTCTACTCGCTCTGTCCGAGGCGTCCCCGCGCGAAGAGGAAGTCGAGCAAAGGAGATCAAGATGAGGATTGCTGTTCCAGTCTCAGGCGGGCGGCTCTCGCCGCACTTCGGCCACTGCGAAGTCTTCTCTCTTCTGGACGTCGACGAGCAGACCCACGCGCTCGTGAAAGTCGAGCAGGTTGAGGCGCCGGCCCATGAGCCAGGGCTCCTTCCGCGCTGGCTCGGCGAACGGGGCGTGACGGTGATCATCGCCGGCGGCATGGGAGGGCGAGCGCAGGCGTTGTTCGCGGAACGCCGGATTGAGGTTGTGGTCGGGGCTCCCTCGGACACGCCCGAGGCAGTCGTCGCCGCCTACCTCGGCGGGACGCTCGTCACGGGTGAGAACGTCTGCGACCACTAGCCGAAGGAAAGACTCTACGTCGCCGACAAGGTGCTGAACAAGCGAAAATGGGCCTTGTTGGACAACTCTCGAACTTCGGGCGGCGGATTTCAAGCTCTCGAGGATGTCGTGCTCGTGGGCAGCGGATGGATGGCCGATGAGACTTGACATGTCGATGCCTCACCATCGTTGACGGGTCCCAGAGTCGGTACAGTAGTGCCGTCCACGCCGAGCCACGCCGTGGCGGACTACTTCACTGGGCTGGCGACGCTGCTTGAGAGCCCGAATGGCCTCCCTAGGAGACAAGCTCAGATGCCGCACTGAGCTATGCCTGGAGCTGCGGGAGGCGGTAGGGGGGGCACCTC
>JBFYRA010000141.1:0-3492 GCA_041302485.1 Candidatus Bipolaricaulota bacterium | reverse complement strand
TCGACATCGCCGCCGGTCGTCCGCAGCTGCAGGAGCGCCTCACCTCGCAGGTCGCCGATGCGCTCATGAAGCGGCTCGATCCGCACGGCGTCCTCGTTCGGATCGAGGCGTCGCACCTGTGCATGACCCTGCGTGGCGTCAAGAAGCCCGGCGCAACGATGGTGACCTCGGCGATCCGCGGCCGGTTCTACAAGGACGAAGCAGCGCGCGCGGAAGCCTTCGCGTTGATCGGGTAGCCCGTCCTGAAGCCGAGAAGCCGAAACGCAGAGCGCGCGGAGAACGCGTTGCGGTGGTCATGTCCCGAACTCGCGGTGTCGCCAGGACGATTGCAGCGTCGTGAGCAAGCCTGTCTTCGACACCCACGACGGGAACCCGGCCAGGAGAAGCCGACACGCACTCCGGCTTCTCCCTAGCGGCTCGACAATCGAGGCCGTCGAGCCGCCTCGCACGACAAGGTGCGGCGCGTTCTCTCGCTAGAACCGAACGCGGCGACGCTACAAAGGTCGCGGACAACGCTCCTCTTCCTCCGCGCGCTCCGCGTACTCGGCGGTGAGCTTGCCGCCGTGTGGGTTCGGCTGTCACTCTGAGCGCCGGCGGCGGGCGGCCTTGGCGCGATCTTCGATTCGCCACTCGCGGAAGCGCGGGTCGTCGGGCCTGAAGGGTTCGACGGCCATTTCGCGCCGTTCGGCGCCGCGTGAGACGATCAGCCGCACGGTCGACGTTCCCGTGGCGTCACAATAACGGGCGACGAGTGCGGCGGCGAGGCTGACCTCGTCCGGGCTCGGGTCGCCCTCGACGAGCGCGGTGGGGCCCATCACGTCAGGCGATGGCTCGATCACGATGCGACCCGCGGCGAACTCACCCAGACGGGCGTTCTCCCCCTCATCGCGGCCGACGACGAGCTTGGTGCGGTCGGAGAGACGGAAGTGTCGTCCCACGCGAAGGATCTCGAACTCGTCTCGCGTGACGGCGTCGCGGCCGAGGTGGGCGAACGCGTCGAACACTCTGGCCGCATAGGCCTTCTCCGTCAGGAGGCATCCGCCTGCCGGCTGTGGGTACTCGACGACGCCGAGCTTCGCGGCGAGTTCGACCTGCGCGTTGCGTCCCCGGCCCTGCAGCGACAGCAGGTCCTCGCGCCGCAGCCAGCCCTCTCGTACCGGGAGTGTCTCGGGGAGCAGGTTCGCCGACAGGGGTCGCAGGAGTCGGTCGCCGAGGCCGCTTTCTTCGGCGACGGCGAGGAGGGCGTCGTAGTGCTGGGACTTCGGACGCTGGCCGAGCACCTCGCCGGTCACGACGAAGTTCGCCCCCTCTTCCTGCATCACGCGCTTGCCGATCCGGAGCATGAAGATGTGGCAATCGACGCAGGGATTGGCCGCCGACCCGTAGCCGTGTTTCGGGTAGCGGATCACCTCGAGATGCTCTTCGCGTGCATCGACCACTCGAAGTGGAAGCCCCACTCGGTCGGCGGCTTCTTGCATCCGGCGCCGGGCCGCTTCGCCTCCGCTCCAGACGTGTTCGACGTGGAGCAGCGTGACGTCGACGCCGAGGCGATGAACGAGCACAGCGGCCAGGATGCTGTCGAGGCCGCCCGAGAAGAGGGCGATCGCCTTCCGTTGTCTTGTCGTCGTTCCACTCGGGTGCCGGAGGTTCTTCACACTCGATTCACATCCTTCGTCGACGATCGTAGCGGAATCTTGAGAGATCGACAGATGAGGAGGATTCACCATGCGCAGGATCACGATTGTAGGAATCCTGGTCGTCGTCGCCGTGGCCGCCGGGCTGACGGTGGCGTGGGTTCGTTCGCCGAACCTGCTCCTTCACGCCAGCGGCGTCGCGGCCGTGGCGCAAAGCGGCGCCATGGACCAGGCGATCAGCGATTCCGGACAGAGTGCCGTGAAGCAGGCGATCGCCGCCGTCGGGCCCGCGGTCGTCCGGATCGACGTCGTGTCGAATGCGAGCGAGGCGATGTCGAGCCTCTACGATGACCCGCTGTTCCGGAGATTCTTCGGCGCCCCGCAAGACGCCGACCGTCTGGAAGAAGCCGTGGGGTCGGGATTCGTCATCGCCTACGGCGAGGGCAAGGTCGTGTTGACGAACGCGCACGTCGTGGCCGATGCGGAGTCGATCAAGGTGATCGATCCGGCCGGCAAGACCTGGGACGCCGAAGTCGTCGGCGCGGACGACGTGGTCGACGTCGCCGTCCTTCGCGTCGCGGGCGACACCAGCTCGCTCGCTACGGCCGCGCTCGGAGATTCCGACACCGCGGAGACGGGAGACTGGGCGATCGCCATCGGGAATCCGCTCGGGCTCTCCTACACCGTGACGATGGGCATCATTAGTGCGACCGGCCGCGACATGGCGAAGCCCGACAGCGGCGGAACGTTCTACGACCTCCTGCAGACCGACGCGGCGATCAACCCCGGGAACAGCGGCGGGCCGCTCGTCAACGCGATCGGTCAGGTCATCGGAATCAACACCATGATCGCCCGCTCGACGGGCGGCGTGGCCATCGAAGGCATCAACTTCGCGATCCCGATCAACAGTGTCAAGGCCGTGCTCGGCCAGCTCATCGAGCAGGGTGAAGTGAAGCGCGGCTGGCTGGGAGTCGGCCTCGACGACATCACGGCCGAGAACGCGGTCGCGGCGGGCGTCGATCCGAACCTCAAGGGCGCGCTCGTCAAGCGCGTGTTCGCCGGCGATCCCGCGGACCTCGCCGGAATCCAGGTGAACGATGTCCTCGTGCGCGTCGGCGAAGCCGTGATCGAGGAAGCGTCGGATGTCTCGCAGGCCGTCGGAGCGCTGGTGGCCGGGACGACCGTCGAGATCGGTATGGTGCGGGGCGCAGAGAGCCTTGTCGTCTCCGCCACGCTGACCGAGCGGCCGAGCGAAGCCGAACTCGCCAACTACACCGGCCGAGGAAGCTCCACGGAGGAGACTGCCGCGACCGCGTTCGGCATGGCCGTCGGGTCGATCACCGAAGTTGTGGCGAGGCAGCTGGGATTGAACTCCACCGAAGGCGTAGTGATAATGGACGTCGCTCGCGGCGGCCGTGCCGAACAGGCTGGGCTCGTCGCCGGGGACGTGATTCTCGGCGTGAACCAGCAGCAGATTGACTCCGTCGAGACGTGGAACACCGTGGTCGGCTCGCTCGGAGGGGACGACCGTGTCTCGCTGACCGTGTTCCGCGCGGGACGGCTCGGCATCGTGCGGCTGTAGAGCATGACTCCCGGCTCTCCTCCAGGGGAGTTGGGAAGACGGAGAGTAGCGCAGTCTGGTTAGCGCGCAGCGTTCGGGACGCTGAGGCCGCCGGTTCGAATCCGGCCTCTCCGACTGGATAGGTGCGGGAGTAGCTCAATGGTAGAGCACTGGCCTTCCAAGCCGGTAATGCGGGTTCGATCCCCGTCTCTCGCTCCCGAAGCCCGGAAGGACCCCCTTGCTGACGAAGGTTGACACCTTCGGTGGGTGCTGGGATAGGATAGAGCTAGGAATTCC
>JBFYRA010000140.1:0-3373 GCA_041302485.1 Candidatus Bipolaricaulota bacterium | reverse complement strand
GCGGCGAACGAGTTCGGCATCGACGAGATCGTCATTGAGGACGAACACGACAGCGGAAAACGAGAGCCGAACGTGCTCGTGACGGACCTGCCCCCGAACGCGCGCGTACTCCGGCGGCCGCACCTGCCCGGGAAGGCACGGAAGGCCGTCCGCGGTGAGCCGTACGGGATGATCTTCGTCGGCCAGCACGCGATGGCCGGGGGCGGCGGGTTCGCACCGCATACGGTCGCGCCGCACATCGGCGTGGTGACGCTCAATGGAGTGCGGGTGGGCGAGATCGGCCTCGAACTCGCCCAGTTCATGGGGGCGCCTCTCCTTGCCGTCGTCGGGGAAGAGGCATCCATCGCGGAAGCCAAGTCGCTGTGTCCCCGCGTTGTCGGGATCCCCGTGAAGAGCCTGGACAAGAGCTGGTTCCCGTCGGCCGACGAGACGAGGCCCGCGATTCGTCGCGGCGTGCTCGATGCTCTTCGCACTCGCGGCGAAGCGACGGGGCTCGATCTCAAGCCGCCCTATCGGTTCACGCTCGCCCCAGCCGAAGGATTTGTGTTCGACCCGGACAAGAAGATGGCGCTGCGTTGGCTCACGCGGCTCTTCTTCTTCCGAGTCTATGGTGGAAAGCTCACGGAGCGCGAGGCGTCGTGGGAGGCGCCGACGGTGCTACGGGGACTGTACGCGCTCCATTGCGCGAGGGTGTTCCTGAAGAAAGAGGCGGTGTAGGCTATCGCACTGCCGGGCGACGAAGGCGGCGCTCGGCAGAGGGAGGTCCTCTATGTCCGTTGGGTTCGCTTCCAGCGACTCCGCGCCCCACGGGATGCGGACCGATCGCCTTGTCCTCCTCCCGTTGCGGGCCTCCGATGTGGAGCGCGACTACGACGCGGTGATGTCGGATGCTGCCGCGCTGCGACGCTGTCGCGGGAGCGACTGGCCGTCCGACGACTTCACGCTGGCCGAGAACCTGGCCGACCTCGAGCGCCACGAGCGCGAGCATGAGCGCGGGGAAGCGTTCACCTACACGGTGCTCGCCCCAGACGAGGTGCGCTGCCTCGGCTGCGTCTACATCGTCCCGGTATGGTCTGAGGCTCTGCCGCTGTGCGGCGCGGCCGCCTGCGCGGCGTGCGTCGGCTTCTGGGTCCGCGCGTCGGAGTGGTCGAACGACCTGGATCGGCACCTCCTCGCGACGCTCCGCGGGTGGCTGGGAACAGAGTGGCCGTTGGACTGCGTCCTCTTCACGAACTACGCCGCCGACACGAGACAAGCTGCTCTCTTCGAGGAGACGGGTCTGCCGCGTCTCTCTCTTGTGTGGTCGGACGGGCGCACGGGGTGGGCCTTCCGCATGGAGCGCCCCAGGGCCACGGGACGCGCCGATCGCAAAGCGCTCGTGCGCAGGGTCCTCGAGACGCCGCGCCCGGCGGGCGTCTACGGCATCCGGAACACCGCGTCCGCGAAGACGCTCCTCGGGTCGAGCTCGAATCTCCCCGGAATCCTCAACCGCCAGCGATTCCAGCTGGAGAACGGCTCGCACCCGGACAAGGAGCTTCAGGCAGACTGGAATGGCCTTGGGCCGGAGGCATTTGCCTTCGAGACGCTCGATCTTCTAGAGCCATCCGAAGACCCGACCTACGATCCCACGGACGATCTCCGGGTGTTGAAGGAGATGTGGCTCGAGAAACTGACGGCGTCTGGCGCTCCGCTGTACCGGCAGTCGCGCCGCGACACCTAGCGCAGGTTCGTTCCACGACCCGTAGTCTGCGGTAGAATCCTCTCTTCCGATGAGCGACATGCCGAACGACTATGCAGGACGGGTGAGGGAACAAGTCCTTGCCGGCGAGTCGTTGGTCCGCGCCGTGTTCAGCGGCCGCCAGAGTGGGACAACACTTGACTGGATCAGGGTTGTCGTGCGCCCGGTGCAGGTTAAGGGGACGCTTCACTGGCAGGTCTCTCACTTCGACGAAGAGAAGGACACGACGAAGAACTACGCCGCGGACGAGATGGGCGCGAAGATTGACGTACTTCTTTCGCTTCCGTTCAAGAACATCCACGTCGAGACGGCGCGTGGCAGTCTCGAAGTCCGGATCACGAAGAAGGGCAAGGCCCTCTTCCGCGCGGTGCCACTGGCCGAGCCGCATGCGGCCGTTGACCTGACGCACGATCGTGAGAAGAAGAGGGTCCTCTCGCTCGAGGACTCCACCCCGTTCCTGGAGGCGGTGGGGATCCTGACGAAGGGCGGCAAGATCAAAGCCGATCGTCAAGGCAAGTTTCGGCAGATCAACGAGTTTCTGCGGTTGGTCGAAGAGACCGGCGTCTTCGGCAAGGAGTCCGGGAAGACCATCCACATCGTGGACTGCGGTTGCGGCAACGCGTACCTCACGTTCGCCATCTATCACTACGTCAACAACCTCCTGAAGCTGCGCGCCGCCGTCGTCGGGATCGACGTGAAGGCCGATCTCCTCGATCGGCACCGGGAGAAGGCGCGGACGCTGGGGTGGGATCGGCTCTCGTTCGAGGTCGGCCGCATCGACGAGTATCGCCCAGCGGTTGCCCCGGATGCCGTGGTCGCATTGCATGCGTGCGACACGGCGACCGATGACGCTCTGGCGCAGGGAATTCGCTGGCAGAGCAAGCTGATCCTCACCGCTCCGTGTTGCCAACATGAGCTGCAGCAGCAGCTGTCGCGCATTCCTGTGCCCGAACCGTTCCGCGCCGTGACGCGCTACGGCATCCTCGGTGAGCGCCTCGGCGACATCCTGACGGACACGTTTCGTGCCGCCATCTTGCGGATCATGGGCTACCGCACGGACGTGGTTCAGTTCGTCCCGATCGAGCACACGGCGAAGAACCTGATGATCCGTTCGGTGAAGACGTCCGAGACCGGGAGCGCTCGCTCGGTAGAAGAGTACGAGGCCCTGAAGGAGTACTGGCACGTCACGCCGGTCCTCGAGCAGCTGCTGGGTGACGACCTGGCCGAACGAGTTCGGAACGCCGGGATTCGCGCAGGTACCGAGCGGGACTCACTCCCCATCGTGATCCGACCGATGCAGCGCAGTGAAGTCGGCGCTTGCGAGGCGATTCTTCGCGCCCTGCCCGAGTGGTTCGGCGTCGAGGAATCGCTCGAGGGGTACATCCGCGACCTCGAGGCTCTGGAGACGTGGGTCGCCGATGTGGGAGGCACGGTGGCCGGCTTCCTGGCTGTCAAGCAACATGGCCCATCGTCGGCGGAGATCAACGTCATGGCCGTCGCGCCGCACGCACACGGGCGAGGCTGCGGGCGTGGGCTGGTGGAGTTCGCCGAACGAGTTCTTCGCGGACGAGGGGTTGAGTTCCTGCGCGTGAAGACGCTGTCGCCGGCGCGGCCGGACGCTCACTACGAGAAGAC
>JBFYRA010000104.1:0-14295 GCA_041302485.1 Candidatus Bipolaricaulota bacterium | reverse complement strand
TCATCCGATCGGCGCGCGTGACGCCCGCGCTCCAGGTTCCATTTCGTCTGATGATGGGGATCACCAAACCACGGCATCCTGTTGTCGGGTTCGTCTTTTCCGGTGTTGTGGACGAAGTAGGTGGAAGAATCTCGCGGTTCAAGCCGGGGGATGAGGTGTATGGAACGACAGGATTTCGCCTAGGCGCATATGCGGAGTACCGGTGCATGAAGGAAACGGACTCACGTCAGCACGGGTGCCTGGCGCTCAAGCCCGGGAATCTCACACACGAGGAGTCCACTGCGGCCGCATACGGGGGGTTGCTGGCACTTCAGTATGTTGACAAAGGGGACGTCCGGCCCAGCGACAGTGTTCTCGTTTACGGAGCTTCGGGGACGTCTGGCACGATTGCCATGCAATATGCAAAGCACCTCGGCGCGATCGTGACTGGCGCGTGTAGCACGACGAACATCGACTTCGTGAAGTCGCTTGGCGCAGATCAGGTGATCGACTACACGCGGACTGATGCGCCACCGGAGGGTGTGCGCTATGACTTCGTCCTCGATTCGGTCGGCGGCATGAAGACGTCGAGGCTGAAGAAAGCGTGCAAGGAAGCGCTTGCGGCAGGAGGGAAGTACGTCTCGATTGACGACGGCGATCTCGAGCTAAGCTCCGAACGGATGGCGCGACTCAAGGAACTTGTCGAAGCTGGGACGATCACGCCGGTCCTTGGGCGCACGTATTCGCTTAGCGACATCGTCGAAGCCCATCGCTTCGTCGAAGGCGGGCACAAGCGAGGCGGTGTGGCGGTGACGATTTCGCATGCGGAAGATCGACCTGCCCCTGAGGGTGCCGGGGGATGAAGAGCAAACAGGGACGGCGCTGTGGAGCCTAGGGGACTCGAACCCCTGGCCTCTTGCATGCCATGCAAGCGCTCTCCCAGCTGAGCTAAGGCCCCAGTGTGGTTTCCATTCTACCAGGCGGGTTCGATGCGCTCAATGGGGCGCGTGAAGCGCTGTTCGTTGGCTTCTTTGAGTCCATTGGGTTCGTTGAGTGTGGCGAGGTAGACGGCGTGCGGGGTCCGTAGTCCGAGGCCTGCGTAGCGTCGGAGCTTGTCTCCGACGGCGCGGGCCGCTCCGCAGAGCGCTTAGGGCCGAACCCGATTCTCCCGACTAAACGGGATCGCATTTGGCTTGGCGGGAGTTGTCGACGTGGCGGCGATCCGGCTGAGAATGAGTTCGACCGCTTCCGGAAGGTCCTTGACGATGAAGTCGGACTCTACGGCCTCCTTGCCGTCGGTTCCCGCTTGGCCGGTCTGGACGAGGATGGTTGTGCAGCCGGCGCGAAAGCCGGCGAGGATGTCGGTCGTGGCGTCACCGACGAGGAACGACCGCGCGAGGTCGATGCCTAGCTCGTCGCGGGCACGCTCGAGCATGCCCGTGCCGGGTTTGCGGTCCGGGGAGTCCTTCGCGTATCTCGGGATTGCCCCGTTCGGGTAGTTGGGCGCATCCACGGCGGGGAAGCGCCTAGGGTCCAAAGCTGGCCCTCCTGGTGTGCCGCTGCCTTGGACGGGGATGGGCGGCACCTGTCGATGAGCGTACGATGGCGGCAGGCACGGACAATAGAAGACAGCGTCTACGTGCGCCCCCTCCTCTGCGAGCAGTTCGGCCATGCGCTCATGGATGGCAGCGAGGTCGTCCTCGGTGAGGTAGCCAAGCGCGATTCCGCCTTGGTTCGTGACGACGACGACGGGAATCCCTGCCTCGTTCAGTCGACGGATGGCCGCGGCTGCGCCGGGCAGGAGGCGGAAGTCATCGGGCTTGTTCACAAACGCGGTCTGATCATTGATGACGCCATCGCGATCGAGGAAGACGGCGACCCGTCCGCAGACGGGTCGCTTCACTGGGCTCACGGCAGACGCCTGGCCGCCGCAGTGCGGCGGCTAGAGGCGAAGGCTCGTCTGTCCAGCTGCGAGCTCGCCTTCGACCGGCCGGTGCCCTGTTCCTGCGATGTCTGGCGCACGGCTCGTGCGGGGCACGGCCTCATTTCACCACGAGGCTGACCATCTTGTTGGGCACGGCGATGGCCTTGACGATCTTCACGTCCCCAAGCTTGGCCTTCACCTCGTCGCTCTCGAGCGCGGCCTTCTCTAGAGCCTTGGCGTCGGCAGCGATCTCGGCCGACACGGTGATGCGTGCCCGCAGCTTACCGTTCACCTGGACAGGGATTTCGACAGTGTCGGCGCCAAGCGCCTGCTCGACGACGCGCGGCCAGCCGGCTTCGAGCGGCGAGCCGTCATGCCCGACCTTGCGCCACAGCTCCTCGGCCAGGAACGGGCAGATCGGCGCGAGCACGAGCACGAGCCGATCGACGGCCTCGCGCAGGAGGTCAGGATCGGCGTCGGCGCGCTCGGCGTACTTCGCAAGGTCGTTCGTGAGCTCCATGATCGCCGAGACCGCGGTGTTGAAGCTGAAGCGGTCCTGGATGTCTTCGCTGACCTTGCGCACGGTACGATGGACGCGCCGCCACAACGCAACGCCGTCAGCGTCGAGCGTCGCGGGATCTGCCCCGGCCGTGCGCGGCGCGAGCCGCGGGGCAACGTCGGTCACGAGCGTCCAGACGCGATTCAGGAAGCGGAACGAGCCGCGAATGCCTTCCTCGGACCACTCGATGTCGCGGTCGGGCGGGCCCATGAACAGCGTGTACAGCCGCTCGGCGTCAGCGCCGACGCGGCCGATGATCTCGGACGGGTCGACGACGTTCTTCTTCGACTTCGACATCGAGAAATACGGGTTCTCGAGCGGTTTCTGGCAATGCGGACAACGGTTGCCCTCGGCCACTTCCTTCGGGTAGAGCCAACCGTGCTCGGGGCACTTGAACGCGGTGTGGCAGACCATCCCTTGCGTGAACAGGCGCGCGAACGGCTCCTGGAACCCGACGTGTCCGAGATCGTAGAGCGCCTTCACGACGAAGCGCGAGTAGAGGAGGTGCAGGATGGCGTGCTCGACGCCGCCGACGTACTGGTTCACTGGGAGCCAATGGTCGACGTCGTCGCGTACGAACGCTCGGCGGCTGTCGTGCGGGTTGATGAACCGCAGGAAGTACCACGACGAGTCGACGAACGTATCCATCGTGTCGGTGTCGCGCCGTGCCGGGCCGCCACACGTCGGGCATGTCGTGTCGGCATAGCCGGGGATGTCGGCAAGCCCCATCTTGCCGATGAACGCGACGTCGGGCAGCAGAACGGGCAGGTCCTTCTCCGGGACGGGCACCTCGCCGCACTTGTCGCAGGTGATGATCGGAATCGGCGCGCCCCAGTAGCGCTGGCGCGAGATGAGCCAGTCGTGGAGGCGATAGGTGATTGCCTTCTTGCCCTTCTCGCCCTTCTCGAGCCACGTCGTGACGGCGTCCTTCGCCAGGTGCCCGCGCGTTCCGCTGAACCGCCCCGAGTGCTGCATCGTTCCCACATCGGCGTGGAACAGGAATCCTTCGTACGCCGGGATCTGAGCCAGGATCTCCATCGCCGTCCGGGCGTGGAACGACGCTCCGGTCAGGAGCGCGCACCGAGACACGATCTCGCGATCGGCGGCGATCGAGTCGTGGGCGATGACGGCGTCCTGGAAAACGAACGCGAATCGGGTGCCGACGACCGATGCCCAGGCGCCCGCCTTCAGCTCGCCCTGAATCAGGCGTACGGCGCGGTTGACGTCGGCCCACGCGGGGTCGAGGACGTAGCCGTCGCTACGCTTCGCTACCGGGAGGCCGTCCTCCTTTGCCAGCTTCTCGAAGTCGTCGCCGACGGCCGCGAGGGGCACGAAGGCGCGGGCCTTCTGATCGGGCCGCTCGATCACGGGGAGGATCGGCAGGCCGTAGCGCAGCGCGAACGCGAAGTCGCGCTCGTCGTGCGCCGGTACGGCCATGATCGCGCCGGTCCCGTACGTCGAGAGGACGTAGTCGGCGATCCAGACGGGAATCTTCTCGTTGTTCACCGGATTCATGGCGTAGGCGCCCGTGAACACGCCGGTCTTCTCGCGCTCGGTGGAGAGACGGTCGATGTCGGAGGCGCGGATCGCTCGATCGCGGTACGCGACAACCTCGGCCGTCTGGTCTTTCGTCGTGAGCTTGTCCACGAGCTCATGCTCGGGCGCGAGGACCATGAACGTCGCGCCCCACAAGGTGTCGGGGCGCGTGGTGAACACGACGAGGTCGTCGCCCTTCTCGGTCTTGAACGTGACCTCGGCGCCCTCGCTTCGCCCGATCCAGTTCTCCTGCATCTTCTTGACGCTCTCGGGCCAGCTCTCGAGCGTGGCGAGGTCGTCGAGCAATCGATCGGCGTAGTCGGTGATCTTGAAGAACCACTGTTCGAGCGTCTTCGGCTCCGGGACGGCGCCGCAGCGATCGCAGCCGCCGCCGACAACCTGCTCGTTGGCGAGCACGGTCTTGCACTGCGGACAGTAGTTGACCGTCGCGCGCTTGCGGTAGGCGAGGCCTTTCTTGTACAGCTCGAGGAACAGCCACTGCGTCCAGCGGTAGTAGTCGGCATCGCAGGTCGCGAACTCCCGCTGCCAGTCGTAGACGATGCCCCAGGCGCGGAACTGCTCCTTGGCGTAGGCGATGTTCTTGACCGTCCACTCGCGCGGGTGGATGCCGCGGTCGATGGCCGCGTTCTCGGCCGGCAGGCCGAAGGCGTCCCAGCCCATCGGGTTCAGGATGTTGTAGCCGCGCATGCGGTAGAAGCGCATGAGGACGTCGCCGATGATGTAGTTCCGACCGTGGCCGACGTGCAGATAGCCGGACGGGTACGGGAACATGTTCAGGTAGTAGAACGTGTTGTCGCGTGCCTTCGTGTCGACGCGGAAGTAGCCCTTGTCCGTCCAGTGGTCGCGCCAGCGGGCCTCAATTGCTCTGAAATCGTAGGGTTCTGTCACATGGGCCGTCATGGCCTAGGCTCCTCGTGCGAATCGCTCGCCCTCGTCCAGCATCTCGTGGACGGCTCTTTCGTTCTCCATCTCACAGTAGATCCGCAGGATCGGCTCCGTGCCCGAGGCGCGGAACAGAATCCACCCATCGTCGAAGCGCAACTTCATCCCATCGAGCGTCTCAATCGAGCACACGGACTTCCCGCCGAAAGAGTCGGGCGGGTTGCGCCGCAGCCGCTCGACGACGTCGAGCCTCGTCTCGATCTCGATGTCTCTGCGCCGCACGGCCTGCGGGCCGAAGCGGCGATGGAGGTCCAGGACGAGCTCACTCGCCGGGCGCTTCGAAGTGGCAAGGATCTCGCAAAGTAGGATCGACCACAACACGCCGTCGCGTTCGGGAATGTGGCCGCGCAGAGCGAGACTGCCGCTCTCTTCCCCTGCCATGAGAACGTCTTTCTTCAGGATCTGCTCGACGGCGTACTTGAAGCCGATCGGCACTTCGATGACCTCGAGGCCGTACGCGGCGCACATCCGGCGCACGAGATCGGTCAGGTTGAATGACACGACGACGGCGCCGTTGAGCCCGCGCTCTTCGACGAGGTAGCGCAGGATGAGGCCATATGTTGCGTGCGGGTCGATGAATCCGCCCTGCTCGTCCATCGCCGCAATCCGGTCTCCGTCGCCGTCCGTGATGACGCCAATCAGCCGCTGGCCGGGTCGCGATCGGCCGCCTGCAAGAGAGCGCAGCACGGCGCGAAGCGGGATCAGATTCTCCAGCAAGGGCTCAGGCTTCTTGCCGCCGAACAGAGGGTCGCGCGTGCCGCGGATCTGCGTGTAGGGAACGCCCGACTCGCGCAGGAGCTCAACGACGTAGCCTGCGGCGGAGCCGTACATCGAGTCGACGACGGCATGGATGCGCGACGATGTGAGCCGTTCGCGATCCATGAGCTCGCGGATCCGATTCATGTACGGAGTGCGCAGGTCGACGCGTTCGATGTCGCGTTCGGACGCACGGAGCGGTGGAGGCGCAGGCGCCAAGTGCCCCTCGATCGAGTCCGTGACTTCCTGCGGCGCCGAACCGCCGTACTCGGCCTTGATCTTGATCCCGTTGTAGGCGGCCGGATTGTGGCTGCTTGTGATCATCACGCCGACCGCCGCCTGGCGATCGACGACGGCGTACGACAGCGCCGGCGTGGGCACGACGTGCTCGCTCACGACGACCGGGAGGCCGCGGTCGTGGACGACGCGGGCGAAGTGAAGGGCGAACTCCTCCGACAGGAATCGCGTGTCGTAGCCGATGACGACGCCCCGCTCGGCCGCCCGGTACTCGGCGTGCCAGTCGGTGTAGATCGCCGCATCCTTCCGGCTCGGCTCGCGGAGATGACGGACGAGCGCATCGGCCACCCGCGCGACGTTGTCGAACGTGAAGTCCCGGGCGATGATCGCCCGCCATCCGTCGGTTCCGAACCTAACGCTTTCGGCGGCGTTTCCCTGAGCCACTTTGCTCTCCTTGGGCGGGCTGCTGCGCTCGCGTCCTGAGGACGATGCGCTCGACGTTGGCCGGCCGCACGAGGTCTTCGCGGCGCAGGATCGCCTCGAGAAGATCGTACGGCAACGACGTCTCGACCCAGACGGAGTCGATCTCGATCACGCCGTTCTTCACCGGCACGCGGGGCAGGGCGCGCTCGACGGCGACCTTGTAGCGCTCGAGCATCTCGTCTTCCACCTGCGGTCCGGGGGCCTTCGTCGGATCCATCTGCCTCCGCTTGCAACGCGCCGGGGCCGTCCTGTGTGGTTCCCGGGAAGTGGGAATCGCAGGCGGCGACTGCGCCAGCGGCCGGATGATACCACACAAACGAAGGCGCGGTAAAGCGCCGCGGCCTCGCGTGCAGACGGGAAAGGCGTCCGTCTCAGAGCTGGGCGGCGTCGGCGGGTGCCGAGATGAGGAGAGCCGTGATGGGGTTTGGGTTGCACGTTCGCGGTCGGGTACAATGCCGGCTCGATGCAGAGGGGGATCTTGCGCTGGAAGTGTCGAGCGGCCGCGTGGGTTGCGCCGTGCCTTGTGCTTGCCGCGGTGTGTTGTGCGGCGACGCTCGGCTTCGCCGCCCCGGGTGTGGGGGCGCTGGACGCGGCCAGGCTGGACCCGACGTTGGCGCTGTGGCTCGGCAATGGAGAGGCGCTGTCCGGATCCCGCGGCGCGGGAGACAGACTGCAGATTGCCGTGTCGCTGACCGGCGAGCCCCGCATCAAGGTGCTCGTTTGCACAGACGGCGCCGTCGGGCGGACTCTCGGCGGCGTGCCGGTCGGCTACGCCGCGGGGAGCGTGGCGAGCCTCGTCGTGACGCGGGCCGAGCTCGAGCGAGTCCTGGCCGACGAGCGTGTCACGTTCGTGGAGCCGTCGTGGCGGACACGGCCGTCGCTCGACGTGAGCGTTCGAGCGATCCGCGCTGATCAGGCCCACGCGGCATCGCCGCCCGTGAAGGGTGGCGGAGTGATTCTCGGCATCGTCGACACCGGGATCGACTTCCGCCACCTCGACTTCCGCTACGACGCCAATCGCGACGGAACGGAGGAAGCATCGCGGATCTTGGCTCTCTCGGACCAGACGTGGGGGCTGTTCGGAACGACCTACACGCGAGCCGAGATCGAGGCGGATCTCTCGAGCGGCGCCGCACCGGGCGCGGGCGTCGTCCGTCAGGTCGATCGGGACGGTCACGGAACGCACGTTGCGGGAATCGCAGCGGGCGATGGGTCGTCCTCTTCGAGCGGGTACCGCGGCGTCGCGCCGGAAGCGTGGATCGTCGCCGTGAAGACGACGTTCTTCACCGCCGACATCCTCGAGGCGGTCGGGTTCATCTTTGAGGAGGCGGATCGCCGCGGCCTGCCCGCGGTCGTGAACCTCAGCCTCGGCGGGCAGGAAGGCCCGCACGACGGCACGTCGGCGTTCGAGCGAGGACTGGACGAGTTGGCCGCGGGCCCCGGCCGTGCGATCGTCGTCTCGGCGGGCAACGAGGGCGACGTTCCGCTGCACGTGTCCGGGGTGCTGCAGGGCGGCGCGCGGAGTTTCGACCTTGAGGCGGGGGCCCGTGAGGTGGTCATGGAGCTGTGGTACCCGGGGGCATCTCGGTTCGCGCTCGCCGTGGTGTCGCCGTCGGGCGACGCGCTGTCGGCGCAGGCGGGTTCGGCGAGCGGGTTCGTCACGACTCCCGACGGAGTCGCCTACATCGACAACTCGGCCGGTGGGCCGAACCCGCAGAACGGCGATCGGGAAGCCCTGATTCGGGTGACCAACACGACGGCCGGAGCCCGTTGGCGCGTGATCGTGAGTGACAGTGGAGGCGGCGGGCGATTCGACGCGTGGGTTACGTCGGACAGCGGGCGGATCGTCGGCGGCGACTCGTCGTCCACGGTCGACGAGCCGGGAAACGCGCGCGCCGTCATCACCGTCGGCGCGTGGGACTCGAAGGCCGCGTGGCCGTCGAAGCTCGGCGACCAGGACGACTCGGACGAGGTTGAGGTTGGCGCTCTATCTTCGTTCTCGAGTCAGGGTCCGACGCGCGACGGGCGTACGAAGCCCGATCTCGCGGCACCTGGCACGTGGATCTGCGCCGCGCTGTCGTCGTCGTCGCCCGCGTTCGCCGATCTCACGAACCCAGATGGCGTGCACACGATGCACCGCGGTACGAGCATGGCGGCGCCGCACGTCTCGGGAACGGTCGCGTTGTTGTTCGACGTGAACCCACACTTGGTGACGAGCGACATCGTGACCGTGCTCACGGCAACGGCTGTCCGTGACGCCGCCACAGGTTCCGTCCCGAACATTCGCTGGGGCTACGGGAAGCTGGATGCGTGGGCCGCCGTGCTCGAGATTCGTGCCGGCGAGCCGCCAGAGCCGTCCGGCGAACGGCCGACGGTGACCGTCGAGAGGAACCCGGCCATCGATCAGGCGGTGTTCACGTATGCGCTCCCCGCGGGGACGCGGTCTGCGGCGTTGCGCGTGTATGACGTTGCCGGCCGCCTGGCGTTCGATGTCCCGCTGAGCGCGAGTGCGACGGATTACGTCTGGGATCTTGTGTCAACGACCGGCGAGCGCATTGCGGCCGGCCTCTACCTCTATGTGGTGGCGAGCGATCGCGGCAGCTCCGACGTGGGAAGATTGGTCGTGTCGCCATGACGAGACGAGGCGTGTTACGAGGGCTGTGGCTGGCCGTGGCCGTGTTCGGGATCCTCGCTGGAGAGGTCGCTGCGGCAGGCGGGGTCGGCGCGTTGTTCGACGTCGGCGTCTCGGCGAGCTCGCTCGGGGTGGGTGGCGCGCGGGCGGCGTTCCGCGACGACACCGCGGCCGCGGCGCTGAACCCGGCCGGTCTGGCGTGGGCAGACGGAGTTGGGATGGAGTCGCTCTACGTCTCTCAGTTCGGCGGCGTCACGTACGGGGCGATCGCGTTCGCTGCCCCCTACATCGGTGTGGCCGCGTCGGTCGTCGACTCGGGGTGGATCCCGTCTGGGGATTCGGGATTCCGGTTCGCGGCTCAGGGCATCACAGCAGCGGGCGCTGTTCCGCTTGGGCCCGTGGCGCTGGGGGCGCGATGCCGCTTCGTTCGCGTGGGCGCGCCGTTCGGCGGGCACGGGCTGGCGCTCGACGCCGCGCTGTTGGCCGACCTTGGAACGGTGCGCGTCGGGGCGATCTGCGATGCCATCGCGTCGCTGCCGATGGTCTACGACGGCGACCTTCGGGAGGCCTGGAAAACGGGGCTCTGCCTTGGAGCTACGCTGACCCTGACGCTGATGGACGAGGTGGTCTGGACGATCACGGCGGACGTGGACGGCATTCTCAGCGGTTCGTTGCGCGCGATCGGCGGTCTCGAGGTGTGGATCGGGCCGGCGGCGGCGCGGCTGGGCTGGGACGGAGGCGGACCGACATTCGGGCTGTCATTGCGCATTGTGGGAATCGAACTGGATTGGGCGTGTGCGGCGCGCTCCGACCTCGGGGCAAGCCATCGCCTGTCGCTCGAAGTGCTCTTCTAGAGTGGAGATGAGATGAGAAAGACGAGTTCGTGGATCGCAGCGGCCCTTCTCCTCGTGGTGGTGGGGACGGGTGCGCTGGGGCAGGAGGCGACGCAGACGGAGTCTCTCAGCATCCAGCTCGATGGGCGCAAGACGTGGACGATTCGGTACGGGTTCGGCGATCCGCTTGCTCTTTCCGCCGAGTCGCTGAGCGCCGGGCAGCTCGTGCTGGACCAGACGATGTGGGTTGACTTCACCGCCCGCGCGCTATCGATCTTCCGCGTTGAAGGGCATTTCGACGACCAGGAATCGGCCGACATGCAGTCGCTGTCTCTGTATCTGGACACGGAGAATGTTCACGGTGTCGTCGGCGACTTCACGGCTCCGGCGCTCGGAAGCTTCTTCTCTGGCAGCCGGACAATGACGGGCGCGCGCGCCGACTTCACATGGAGTGGGGGATCGGCGACTGGAATCGTGTCGCAGCTCGCAGGGACCCGCGAGTCGCGGGAGTTCGTCGGTGCGATGGCGTTCGGTCAGAAGACCTTCGCGGGCGAGCGCGGCGAGGAGGGCGTGGCGTACTCGACAAGCCTCGAGGGGTTCGGAACCCTCGAGTTGCGGGGACTCTACGTCGAGGGGTTCACGGAGATCCGGCTTGATCTCGAAGCGTCTGCGGTGTCGGCGATCCTGACGGAGTACGGAGTCGACGAGCTTGGGGCGTGTCTCGCGGCGTTCGCCGGCCGTCTGGTTGACGGACACGAAGCGGTCGTCGTCGATCCCTTGGCTGGCGGAGAGAGCGCGCAGTCATTCGTCCTGCGGGTTGAGCCGGCAAGCCTCGTCCGCGAGACGCTCCGCGAGGCGATCCGCGCGTACAACAAGACGGGACCGGCGACGGCTCTCGCGTACCCGTTCGTCGTCGGAAGCGATGTAGAGGATGGCTTCCTCGCGTCGCTCGCGGCGCACGCGGCGCTCGCCGTCGGCGAGGAAGTGCGAACGCTCGGCGAGCTGCGCTGGCGACGGTTCTACGACCTCGGACAGGAGGACGTTGAGGTCGACTCCGTGGTCGCCGCCGTACGCTTCAAGGGCGAGTATGTCGCGACGACCGATCCACGTCTCGCAGGGTACGCCGTCCGCGTTCTTGCGGCGGAGGGACTGCTCGATGTCTCGTTCCCGGAGAGCTTCTTTGCGGCCCCAGACGCAGCGCTGCGTGCGTCGTTCGCGTACCGTGTCGTCGGCGGGACGTACTTTCTGGGCATGTCGGTCATCCCGGCGAGTGAGCGGGTCACGCTGGCTGGGCGGCTGCTACTGCGCAACGTCGACTACACGATGGACTACGAGGTCGGGATGTTGGCGCTGCTCGTGGAGGTCGGTCTCGACGATCGTCTGGCGGTCGAATTCGAGCGCTACAGCGGGCCGGGCGGTTCGGGCGCGTACGCGCGCACGTTCTACGGCGCGACGGCGAGCGTCCCGGTCGGCGACGGATGGTCGCTCACAGGCTACGGTCTGCGCGCCGCGGACGACCGGGGCTCGGTGAAGAATTCCGACAGCGTCCGAGTGATGCCGAACGCTCAGACCGTGGTCGGCGTGACTGGGCGGCTGTCACGCCCAGACCTATCGGCCGACTTCGACCTCGGCTACACGAACGATGTCTTTCCGTACGACGACAACGCCCGGTTGCGCACGCCGAACAGGGTCCGGGCGATCGCGGCGGCAGGAGGGCGAGTCTTTATCGGAACCGACGCAGGGTTTAGCTCGCTGATCGCGGGAACGTGGCGCGGCTACGACGTCGGCTCGGGGCTGTCCGGTCGCGAGGTGCGGGCCGCGGTCGCCGATGCGAGTGCGGTCTACCTCGGGACCGAGGCGGGGCTTACGGTCGTGCGGCTGATCGGCGTCTCGCCGCTCGACAAGGTTGCGAACTGGTCGCGCTACGGCGAGCGGGACGGCCTGGCGGACGCGTCGGTACGAGCGCTCGTTCTGGATGGCGACGTGCTGTGGGTCGGGACGGATGGGGGCTTGACGGAGGTCCCCATCGCCGAGCTTGGCGACCCCGATGCGTGGATCTCGCACGAGCACGCTGCGCTCGTCGGCATTCGCGCGCTGTGCGTCGCAGGCGGGTTCCTCTACGTCGGCACTGGAGGCGGGCTCGTGCGCTTCGATCCGGAGACTGCGGAGGTCGTCGCGGTCGGGGCACCGGGTTCGGCGGTGGCCGGCCTGGCGGTCGACGGGACGACGGTGTATGCGGCGGGAGACGATGGGGTGAGATCGATCGTCGATGGCGCGGAGACGGCGTGGATCGTCCGCGACCGCGCCGTCGCGGCGGTGGCCGTGGTGAGTGACGAGCTCGTCTGCGGCACGAGCGACGGTCTCTTCTGGGCTGCCACAGAGGGCGTCGCATACGAAGGGTGGGCGATCACGGCCCTTCACGTCGACGGCGACGCGTTGTGGGTCGGCTCGAAGGGCGATGGCGCAGGAGAACTTCTCGTATGGAAGCGCGACCCGGCGAGCACGGCGTACGATTCTGACACAACGAAGCTCGTTGCGTGGAATCCGCGCGTCTACCAAGATGCTCCTGCGGGCGAACACACGACGACGGGCTGGATGGCGCAGGGTGCGTTTGCGTACCAGGGAGACGGCTACTCGATTGCCGGGAATGTGGATCGCGCCTTCTCCGGGTTCCGCGCCATCGACGCGCGTGGCCGGGCGAGCACGGGAGGCTGGTCGGTGGCATCGGACATCGACCTCGGCACCGAGGCGACCCTGTCGTTCGATCACGAGGTGCGCATGTCGGATCCCGAGTCTGCGTCGGCGCGGGCAACGATCGACCAAGGACTCACGTTCCGCGGCTCGTTCGGGCCGCAGGTGTCGCTGGGAGTCAGCCACCGGGCCGAGGACACGTCCCTCGCGCGGCCCGGGTACGAGAAGAACCTCGTCTCGTACAACCTGGACGTCAACCACACGATGTTCGAAGACGCGCTGCGCGTGTCTGTCGGCTGGGATGAGACGCTGCATTGGGACAGCGGCCTTGCGCTGCGGCGCGAGACGGCGTTGTCGACGCAGGCGACCCTCGATGTGGCGCCGAGGGTGCGGACGACGGTGTCGTGGAGTCGACCGGTTCGCATTCTCGGGCAGACGATCTCGGGAAGCGAGCGGGTCGACTGGATGGCGAAGGGCGCGTTCGACGTTGCGGGGTTCAACGTCTCCGCCGGCTATGACATGGAGACTGCACGATCGCTTCTCGGCGGAGTCGCGAAGTGGACGCATGAGGGGACGCTCGGCGTGACCGCGGCGGAGTTCGAGCTCGGCGCAGCTTCGCTGGCGCCGACGCTCGACCTCGAGGCGCGGCATGCGGACGACGCGACTTCGCTTGCCGGCAGACTCGGCGTGCGGCTCGGCGTCGCTGGGCTGACAACACGAGCGACGGCCTCGGCGGACGTGAACGGGCTCGGGACGCGCGTCGTCCGCTGGACGGAGAAGCTGACGGCCTCTGCGACCTACGCGGGCATCCCCGGACTGCGACCATCGCTCAACTACAGTGGGACGAGGAACGTCACCGAGGTCGAGAGCCAAGGAACGAAGATCACGACGTCGCACTCGCTGAACGGCCGCATGACGTGGACGGGAGCGAACGGGGCGTCGGAGACGCTGTCCGTCGCGGGGCGCGCGCAGAGCAGCGGGACGGGGAGCGTGACGCTCGACAACACATTCCTGTGCGACATCACCGATCTCGTCGCGCGCTGGATGGCGCCGCTCCGCAAGCCTGAGCCCGACGGCTTGACCCCGTCGAGTGAGTCGGAGCCGACTGCGACGGACACGCTCGAGTCCAGCGCGCCGGCGTCGGAACTGCCTGCGCCCGTGTCGCCCGACGATGCGGACGCCGCAAACCCGACGATCATGCTGCGGACTGACCTGGGCGGCGAGTGGCGCCGCCAGACCGAGCGCGACGATGCAAGCTGGCGAGTCGGAGCGGCCGTCGACGTCACGCTGTCTTCGACATGGAACCTGTCGCTCGGCCTGACGTACCGCGGCGGTGTCCGCACGGCCGTCGATCCGTTCCACGGCCTCGTCCTTGAGATGACGGTGGCGATCGACTTCAAGGAGTAGGAGACGCCCCACAGCGGAGCGGAAGAATGGTCTAGGCCCGAGTTGCCGGCCGCGAGCTGTCGGCCAGCGAGTTGCTAGCCCCCGCCGATCGGGGGCAGGAACGCCACGGAGTCGCCGGCCGCGAGCTTGGTGTCGTCTCCGGCGAGGAACCGGGCGTTGCGGCCGTTAACGAGTGTGTTCAAGTAGCCTTGACGGAGGCCGTCTCGCAGCGCGCGCGCAAGGTCGGCCTCGTCGCGGTCGAGGCACGCGAGGAGTCGGGCGAGTGTCGGCGCTTCCTTTGCAGAAAAGAGCAGTG
>JBFYRA010000084.1:0-9377 GCA_041302485.1 Candidatus Bipolaricaulota bacterium | reverse complement strand
GCTCGAGCTGCGCGACGTGGATCCGAGCTCGTTCGAGCGCTGCCTCTGGAAGGACGCGGTCCTAGGGTTCTGCGGGAGCGGCGAAACCTTCCTGCGTTACGGCTTTGGGATCGTCCTCTCCTGCGACGGCGAGTCGCTTGCGGAAGGCTATGCGCCGCTTCTCGGACGACAGACGATGGAGATCGGCGTCATGACGGCCGAGAAGCACCGAGGGAACGGGTACGCGACCCTCGTGACGGCGCACGTGATCGACCGTTGCCTCAGGCAAGGCCTGTCCGTTGCCTGGAGCTGCGAGACCGACAATCCCGCGTCGGTCGCCATTGCCCGCCGACTCGGGTTTACGAGTGAACGAACGTATCCCATGCTCGGCTATCGGTCGACCAAGGCCAAAGCCTGACGCGACCGAGAAGCGTTTGGGTCTACCATCGGATTCTGTGCGGAGACGGGGACACTCCCGACGCGGTAGACTGGCCGCGACGGGGGTGAGTGGCTGGCTGACTGCGCCGCAGTCAGCTTGGGGGTCCGCAGTCCCTGACTGCTCGACTCTGAAATGCCGCCCCCGTCGTCTGTGCCATCCAGGGAATGTCCGAAGGGTGATGGTGGGCTGTTCAGCTTCGCCGAGCAGCTTGGGAGTTGCTTCGCAACTCCTGCTCCAATGTGGCTCTGAGCAGTAGACGAAACCGCCTGGACACCGGCGGTAGGTCCGCTGCTGTCTCAGTTGGTTGATGTAGCGCGTGTCTTGGGTGCGCTCCGGATGGGCTAGCTCTGTACAATTGGATATCAGTTCTTATCATGGTAGGGAGAGAGGAATTGTGTATCGCGTCGGACTCATTGTCCTTTCTGCCCTTATTGTCCTAGTCGCTCTTGGTGCCATCACAGCAGAAGCCGCACCCGGTTTGGTCCCTGCCATTGGAGTATCAGGCACTGCAGAACTGGGACTCCAGGGTACGGACTTTGCCTCGTTTGGTGCAGGGAGTCTCTTCTTGCTATCGCCAGATGGAAGCCCAGCATGGAGTCTCGACTACACGCTTGCCGTTTTCCGAGAGAGTCTTCTGGAGACGTCAATCCGTTTCGGAAGTCTCACTGCAAGGACGTACGCAGCGGGTGACTGGGGGGCCTTGACCTTTGGGCTTCGGCTAGTTGGTGTCCCTTTCTGGGGAGGATGGGTGGTCAAGACAGCCTGGTTGGGCGGACTGGAAATGGGGGTTGGGGTATCTCTGACTGACAGGCTGTGGGTCCACCTTGGCGGCTCTACCTCTTCTGGCTCCCATTGCCTATTGCAGCGGGGGGGGCACTGCGTTTCTCGGTCATCTACCTCGTACCAATGGTCAACCGAGTAACTACAGGCCAGGACAGCGAGCAAACCGTGGCCGAGAATCCAGAAGAGTCATAAGAAGAAGAGCTCGAGGGTCTGCCAGAGGGCGATGCGGCCATGTCCTGCAGTCACGTATTTGCTGGCTGAGCGCCTCGACGGTCAGCGTGATTGCGACACGCGCCGCCCAAGAGCCGGGGGCGGAGAGTGAACGCTTGACTTCCAGGCTTGTGGCCCAGACTTGCGAACATAGGTGCCAGGTCACAGCCTGGTTTGCAGGTTCCTCTTGATTGCTGCGAGATGTCCTGCGGGCACTTGGGCCCGGGTGGCGAAATCCGGCCATCTGTCGAACACGCCGACAACCCGATCGATGATCGCATTGGCTCGTGGAGTCTTGATGTCTGCCGCATGGGCAAGCGCAATCAGATCGGTCCTCCCAATGGCCGATCGCTTCCCGTTGACGCTCATCTGGTGTTGATGAGTCCACTGCCCACCCGGGTTTTGTGCGTAGGCGACGTCAAATGCGGGCGACAGACGCCACACGCCGTTCCGATCCATGAGAAGCGCGATGTTCTTCACATGGTCGTCCTGGTTGCAGCCAACGACGTTGAGGACGGCGCGCAAGAACTGCTCTTCCAGATCCTCCTGGGGGAGGCCTATTCGGCGCATGACCTGCATGGCTTGTTCGTATGAGGTGCTTGAGGGTTGGCGGTAGTCGACGTGCGCCATGGCCCCCAGAGACTGCAGATGGAGTTTGTCCCCGGATGCGGTTCTGTCGAAGCGCTTTGTCATGAAGTGACTTCGTCCGCCCTCGTGGTGGAGGCGGCACGGAGACATCACGACTCCGGCCTCGACTGCCATCAGATGGTATGCGTACTCGATGCTGCCAAAGCCTTGTGGGGTCGCGAGTGATGTGCCGACTTCGCCCGCCACGCCGTCGAACTTCATCAGCCAGTACTCGAACCCTGCTTGGGCCGCGACTTGACCGGAGCGGAACTCGCCTGTCTGGGGGTTCCACGCCAGGATGGCCTTGGCTCTTGCGCCGCCTGCCGAGGTCCCGACTCGCAGGATGTCCTCGATCGTCTTCTTGTCATCCACGCCCTTGAGGACTCCTCCGAGGGCAGCCCTCTCTCTCAGGATTCGGTCTGCTAGGTCGGCGAGCTTTGCCACCTCAAGCACTCTGTCGGCTGTCGGCGGGCCGAGGGTTGCAGGCTCGAACTCGAGTGCCCCCATCCCGCGCCGTCCCGTGTAGCATAGGCGCTCCACGGGGTTGAGGCTGTCTGCGGATCGCCCTTGTGATGCGAGCCACTCATTGATGACCGCATTCCCGAAGTCATCCGGAAGCGAGTCCGCCAAGAGGCCAGGGAGTCCTCTGAAGGTCTCCCGTGCTAGCGCGGGGAACTCGTAGGGGAATTCGCGAAGCGGCATCATGAGCGGGGCAGGTTGTATGCCACTGCGGGCGAACCGCGACGTATACTGGAAGACGCCCAGAGCTCGGTCTTCCACCCACGTCACAGCACCGATGTCGCTGCCCCAGAGAATCACTCGCGCGGTGTCATTCATCGTCTATCTTGCCATCTCCCCATCTCCACGAGAGCTTCTGCCCATCGGGAAGCTTTGCGGGGCGTGCACGCCTACGTTGCGTACGTGCTCCCGCCACTTGTTCGATCGGCCGGACTGATGGATCAGGCAGCAGCGCTACCAGGTTCTCTTGGATGCCAAGCGCTCGCAAGACGCGGATGAAGGTGTCAAGGGATACTCCCTCCCCCTTCTCGAGGCGGCGGATGGTCCTTGGGGAAACGCCTGCCTCTACAGCGAGCTGTACCTGGGTCATGTTGCGCGCGAGCCGGATTCTTTCCAGCCTAGCGCACAGAGCAGTCTCGATCTGCTCGCTCGATGCTAGCGCGAAGTCGATATTATGGGCCATATGTTACCGGTTCTATTCCAAGAGGCGACGTAAGAGGTAATATACTACCTATTAAGCAGCGCAGCAAGTCACCCGGTAATAGGCAAAAGGTTACCTCTACTGCCACCTGCTGCGCCCCAACAGGCAACATGATGCCGATAACCGTCCTCAGGGACGACACGGTGATGGGGCCAGATCAGGGGGTGGTTGGGTCCGATCCTGTTCTATCGCTCATCAGTCAAGGGGCTTGGTGGAACGCTCTGGTAGCCAAGCTGCCGCAAGTACGCATCGACATCGGGAAGTGGCCAACTCTCGACGATCTTGCCTTCGCAAAGGCGTACGACCCAGATCTCTCTCCAGACCGCCTCTCGCTTGAAGGTCGCGTGGGTGCCGCGGTATTCCATCAGACAGGCGACCATGTCCCCGTCGGCGAGAATCCGCTTGATGTCGACTCTCAAGTCGGGGATCTCCCGCGTCATGAACGCCTGCATCTCCAACTTCGCCTGAGCACAGCCGGTATCGAAGCCCTGGACTCGACCTCGGGTCAGTTCAATCTCGAAGGTCTGCTGCCCCCGGCGCACGCCCAGCTTGAGCGTGCTGCCCCGGTAACTCTGAAGGCCCTGCTCTATCTCCTCATAGGCGGCCCAGCGCTGGCGTTCATCCTCGACCCAGACGAGCTCATCTCCCACATCGAGCTTCCCCTCGGCAGGGCTGCCGGGGGTGATGGCGTTGATCGTGTGCTTGTTGCCCGAGGTGTCCCGGGAGAAGCCCATGCCAACAAACGGGGCTCCATGCGCGATGTAGTCAGGGCTGAAGTACTGGTCCCAGGCATCGATCTTCTTCTGATTGACGACCTGCTCAAGAACGTCGCGGATGATCTCGGCATTCGGCTTCATCAGATCGTGACCTCCTGCTGTGAGTGCCTTGGGTAGGGACGAACGAGCAGCCGCATGGGTGTCGGCTGTCAGGCCAACCGTACCGCAGCGTGAGGGTTCCCTGCAAGCCACCTTCCTGCCGCCTCAGGGCAGAATGCGGGTCCGGACGGCGCCCGCCAGGCCGAGAGCGGCCGCCTTGCTCTGCCGACGAAACGGGTAGATTGGGACTCGGTCGAGGCGGTGCCGGCCGTCGAACGCGGGGCAACGACGATGGGGTCAGATCTTCACTCTTCACCATGCTGCGAGTAGACTAGGGCCATGGCACGTCCGTTGCGACTGGAGTTCGAAGGAGCGGTCTACCACATCACGAGCCGCGGCAACGCACGGCAGGACATCTTTCTCGTCGATCCGGACCGGGAGCTATTCCTGCAGACCCTCGCGGACACCGTGGAGCGCTTCGGGTGGATCTGCCACGGCTACTGCTTGATGACGAATCACTACCACCTGCTCGTCGAAACGCCGGAGCCGAATCTGTCGCGGGGGATGCGGCACTTGAACGGTGTCTACACTCAGGCCTTCAATCGGCGGCATCTGCGCACAGGACACGTGCTGCAGGGGCGGTTCAAGGCGATCGTGGTCGAGAAGGAGAGTCACCTCCTCGAACTTGCACGGTACGTCGTGCTGAACCCTGCGCGTGCCAAGATGGTTCGCTCGGCGAAGGATTGGCCGTGGTCGAGCTACCGTGCGACAGCGGCGCTTGTCGATGCTCCGCCCTTCCTCACGACAGGCTGGATCCTCGAGCAGTTCCATCGCGATCCGCGCCGTGCGACCGGCATCTACCGCAGATTCGTCAAGGAAGGTCGCGACGTCGATCCCTGGACTGAACTGCGCGGTGGGATACTGCTCGGCGGTGACGATTTCGTTGCAGAACTCAGGCCGTTGCTTTCAGACTACGAAGCGGTCAGAGAGCTCCCGCGGCGCGAGCGACTTGCCGCACGGCCGAGCTTGGCGAAGCTGTTCTCGGGTGTGCGCGACAAGGAGACGCGAGACCTACAGATCCACGCCGCTACGCGCGTCCACGAGTACACGCTGCAGGAGGTCGCCGCCTTTGCCGATCTGCGGCCGTCCACGATCAGCACAATCGCGGCACGCATCGCGGGGGAGTCGACCCGAAGAATGAAGATCTGACCCCACGTATGCGATCCTGACGCGCGGGCGCCACCCGCTTGGCTTGCATCGGTCGCGCGCCCTACGCTCAAGCATGCGCCCGTTGACTGTCGTGGTTCACGATCGGATGCAGGACGGATACGCGTACATCCTGAGCGAGCCGGAAGGCGAGAACTTCGCCCAGGACTTCCGCCCGGAGCTCTCGCCGCGGGAGATGCTCGAGCTCGGCGTGTTCGGCGGCAAGTACATGACGGACTGCCGCGCGGAGTTCCCGGCGTCATGGTTCGCCCGCGCGAAGCTCTCACCACAGCACCGGGACTCGATGCTCAACTTCTTCCACGTCGATGCGTCGCAGCCCCTCTCCGTGTGGCGCGACAAGGGCTGGATCCACGCCGACGATCCGCGGGGGTGGTTCCAGTGGTACTGCCGCTACACCCTCGGACGGCGGGGACCCGATGACGAACGGCAGATCCGGCGTTGGAAGTCGATGGCCCGCCACGTCGCTCAGCTTCGCGCAGCGTGCCGTCCGGGCGACCTCGCGTGCCGAGCCCGCCAGCGCCAAGCCCTGCTCCATTGGGCCTACGACAGCCGGAAGCTGTAGTCGTGGAAACCTGTAGGTGTTATGGTCTGGCCTCGTTATCGCGCATCGCGTCAACTGCCGAACACGGCGACGGGGCTAGGCGTTGCATGCCACATCGAGCGTTGCCCGCTCCGGACGGCGCCCGCCAGGCCGAGAGCGGCCGCCTTGCTCTGCCGACGAAACGGGTAGATTGGGACTCGGTCGGGGCGGTGCCGGCCGTCGAATGCGGGGCAACCGGCAGAAGGAGCAGAGATCGATCGACAGGTCATCTTCACGAAGAAGAGGGATCCCAGGCTTATCACCGTGCGCCGTGGCGGAACGCTCCAGGACGCCGATCATCACCTTCTTGCCGTGTGGGCGGCCGATTGTGCCGAGCACGTGCTCCACTCTTTCGAGCAGGCGCAACCCCGCGACGATCGTCCGCGTCGGGCGATCGCCCAGGCCCGCGCTTGGGCGCGGGGCGAGATCACGATGACGGAAGCCCGCACGGCTTCCTTCGCCGCCCACGCCGCGGCCCGAGACGGGAGCGGAGCCGCGCGAGAGGCAGCGCACGCCGCCGGTCAGGCTGTGGCCGTGGCCCATGTGGCGTCTCACGAACTCGGCGCCGCGGCCTATGGGATTCGGGCCGCACGCGCGGCGGCCCCTGAAGATGAGCGCCTAGAGGCCGGTCGCCTGGAGTGCCAGTGGCAGCGTGCACAGCTCCGAAGCGAGATCCGCGACCTCGTGCTCGACGACCAGAGACTGCGTAATGAGAAGTGCTGGTCAGTGTTCGACTGCTGATGGACATGCTCCGCTCGGACGGGCGCTGGGCTCAGGTCCTGCAATGCAGTGTCCGACCGAACCCTCGGTGCGACCTGGGGGGGGAGGCGACCGTAGCGTACCCCTCGAACGCATGACTCCAGGGCGCCTCAGGCAGCGGACGGAGATCTCACACGGTCGAGAAGAAGAGGTAGGAAATGAAGGCGCCGCCGGCGAGGAACGTCACGGCCACGGCGCGGACGAGCCACGCATGCCCTCTCAGCCGCCACGTCGCCGCTGTCGCACTCGCCTCACGCTTGCCGCCCACAGGCTGAACGCAGCCGTCGCGCGCCACCGTCTGAAGTGCTTCTCGATCCATGGCAACCCCTCCTCTAGAGCCGATTTCCCCCTCGTCTTGCGGGGCTCCCCTTCGGCGTACTCGCTCGCTTGAGGGGTCTCATGGTTTGTCGTCGATCGTCGTGTCGCGCGCGACCTCACATGCCCTCGGGAGAGGGGACACGCGTCGCATGCGGGCCGGAGCCTGGCTGGCGAGCGAGGGCCGGATGCCGCGTTCGGACGGAATCGCTTCGACGGCGTGGAGCAGATCGATCCGTATCGCGCCGAGAGTCGACATACTGGCCGTGGGAGAAGAGCGACCATGCGTTGCGTCTGCCCGAACGTGGCGAGGCGGAAGATGAAGGAGTGTCGGACGACGATGGAAACGAATCGGGCCACGGAACACATGAAGAAGGGCCTTCTCTGCTCGGAATCGGTCCTGCTTGGCGTGTGCGAGGAACTCGGAACCAGGGTCGACGACAAGGTCATCCCGCGGATCGGCAGGCTGTTTGCTGGCGGGATCGGCAGGACGGGCTCCGTCTGCGGCGCCGTGGCTGGCGGCGTGATGGCGCTCGGGCTCGTGGTGCAGCCGGGGAAGACGATGGAGGAAGGGCTCGCCGCGATGCGGGTCGCGGAGGAGTTCCGCCGTCGCTTCGAGACGGAGCTAGGGAGCATCAACTGCCGCGACTCGGCGGACCTCGATCTGACCACGCCGGAAGGGATGAAGGGACTCATGGGCTCCGACACGGCGTAGACCGTCTGCTTCCCGGCGGTCGCCGCGGCCTACCGGATAGTCATGGATCTACTCAAGGAACGGGCGTAGAAGCGAACCTGCGCCGTCAGACGTCCGAGCGAGTGCCGCGCCGAACGTCCGGCGAGATCACGGGCACGTGCAGGGCGGATCGGCTCCGATGCGAGTTCCGCTTGAAGCAAGACACTCCGTTCTCCAGCTCCACAGTGTTGCCATGCATGGCGGGCCGGTGCCTGCCGACTCAACCACAGAGTGCAACGCGGTGCAGTTTGCTTTTCTTTTGGAGTCTCTTGTACCGTACACTCCGCCCTCCGCGTTGGACAGAAGTAGATAGCAGAGCCCTGGTCTCCGGGTGGCCGACAGGAGCGGAGAGCGAGACCATGGCGACCTCCTTGCGAAGTGCGGGGTCGCGGCAGAGCCGCGGCCCCGCACGCCGTTATGCTCGGGAACACACACCGCATTCCGCACAGTGTGATGTTCGAAATGCGGTGTGTGTCCCCGCTGGACGAGGGCCCGGTCAGGAGTGCCCACCGTGGCAGCCGCCATGATGGGCGCACGCATTCTGCGGCGTTGCCTTCGCCAGCGTCCCTGCTTTGAACGCGTCGACCGTTGCGGCCACGGTGCCTGGCTGGGCAAGGTAGACGTCGATTCCCGAAGCTGCGAGCTTGTGCAGTGCACCCATGCCGATGCCGCCCGCGACGATGGCGTCGATCTTCTCGCCGCCGAGCGCCGCGAGAGGCTGGCACATGCCGTGGGCATGGTGCTGGTCGCGATTCTCCACAACGCGATGTTGACGGGTCTCGGTATCGACAATGACGAACGCCGGCGCCGATCCGAAGTGCTCGTTCACGGGGCTCTCGAGCCCTCTGTTCTCAACGACCGGGATGCAGATGTTCATGGTGCGGTCTCCTCTTCTTGTTTCGATGGTTCTTCCCTATGAGCGCCAGGTTCGGCATGGTTGCCGACTGTCCGGCCGCACGGCGTGGCGCAGCCGTCCCGCCCGGCGGCGTTGCGATTCCAGCGCGGGCAATCGCGAGGGCCGCGTCCGTTGACCGTGCAGACGGTTCCGCCCTCGATCCGAAGTGCTCGTCCCTCTGTCAGCGCCGAGGCGACCTTGCGGTGCGCCGACTCGAGGATGCGTCCGAACGTCGGTCGCGAAACCTCCATCTCGCGCGCGGCATCCTCTTGCTTCAGCCCGTTCCGATCGGCGAGACGGATCGCCTCGAATTCGTCGAGCGCCATGATGACGGCCTCGTGGTGACAGGGACTTGTCCCGCTTGGCGAAAACAGAGACGCGATGGGCGAGCCTGAGACGCGGCGGCAACTCGAAGGTCGAGCCATGAATCTACATTATGAGCATACGCTCGGAATGATCAAGGCGCGATGCGTGGGCCGCAGCCAGCCCGCGTCGCCTTCTTCACGGGGGGAGATGAATCCCATTCCGAGCTTAGCACTGTGCGAAACGCTCAGTGTGAGGGACGGCGCCCCCAGCCGCCGGGGACCGGGGCCGTCATGTCCGCGCGGGCGTGGCACTGGGAGGCAGCAGAGCGTACGATCCATCCGTCGACGCCCGTGATGGAAACGCCAGCGCTGTTCCCCTGTCTTGTTTTCCCCGACGAAGGGAGTCTACCGTGTCTCATCCCGCTTGGACCCAAGCCTTGGACGTTCATGCCTACTACCGCACCCTGCGCGAGATCGATCCGTTGTTCGCG
>JBFYRA010000080.1:0-4248 GCA_041302485.1 Candidatus Bipolaricaulota bacterium | reverse complement strand
CGCCGAGATCATGATGCCGTTCGCGAAGACGCTTCGCGGCCACCTCGAGACGGTGCGCACGCTTGATGTCGCGACGAGCGCGCCGAGTCACGGCCCCGTGCACGACGATCCGGCGGCGATCGTCGCCGCCTACGACCACTGGGTGAACGACGCGCCGGAGAACCTCGTCCTCATCCCCTACACGTCCATGCATGGCAGCACGACGAAGATGGTCGAGCACTTGGTCGACGCGCTTGGGTCGCGCGGTGTGGCCGCTGTCCCGTTCAATCTGGCTGTCACCGATCTCGGTGCCTACGCGATTCGCCTCGTCGACGCGGCGACGGTCGTCTTCGGAACGCCGACGGTGCTCGTCGGGCCGCATCCGAACGTCGTCCTCGCCGCGGCGCTCACCGCAGCCCTTCGGCCGAAGCTCAAGCATGCCGCGGTCATCGGCTCGTACGGCTGGGCGGGCAAGGCGGCGGAGACGGTGCAGGCTTTGGCGGCCGGACTCGGAGCAGAGTGGCTGCCGTCGGTGTTCGCCCGCGGGGTTCCCACAGCAGAAACGATCCAGGCGCTCGACCGCCTGGCAGACGCGATCGCGGAAAAGCACCGCGCGCTCGCAGCGTGAGATCGGAGGACAAGATGTCGGAAGCGAAGAGGCAAGCACAGGCACTGGCACTTGTCGGAAAGCGCGCCCCGCAGATCGCGCTGCCCGACCAGGAGGGGCGCGTGGTCGACCTCGCGACGCTCGTAGGCAAGCGCGTGCTCTTGTCGTTTCACCCGCTCGCATGGACGCGCGTCTGTGCACTGCAGATGCAGGCTCTCGAAGAGCGCGCGAGCGCGTTCGAGAGGCTGAACGCCGTCGCGCTCGGCCTCAGCGTCGATCCCGTGCCGTCGAAGAAGGCGTGGGCGGAGTCGCTCGGGATCGCGAAGACGCGCCTCTTGTCTGACTTCTGGCCGCACGGCGCGGCCGCGCAAGCGCTCGGGCTCTTTCACGACAAGGAGGGCTTCTCCGATCGTGCGGTCGTCATCCTCGACGAGAAGGGCATCATCCGCTTCACCAAGGTGTATCCGGTTTCCGAGCTTCCTGACATCGACGAGCAGATTCGGGCTCTCGAGGCGATGTGAGACCAGAGTGAGGAGGATGCTATGCACGCGATGACGAAAGAGTTCCTGCAGGCGGCGTTCGCCGGCGAAAGCCAGGCCCACATGAAGTACGTCATTTTCTCGCGGGAGGCAGAGAAGAAAGGGATGCCGAACCTCGCGCGCCTCTTCCGCGCGATTGCCTACGCCGAAGAGGTCCATGCGACGAACCACTTCCGCGAACTCGGCAAGATCGGCGATTCCGTGTCGAACATCCAATCGTGCATCGACGGGGAGTCGTTCGAGGTGAACGAGATGTACCCGGCTTATCACGCCGTGGCGGAGATGCAGGGAGAGAAAGGCGCGGTTCGTTCGACGTACTACGCGCTGGAGGCGGAGAAGATCCACGAAACGATGTACGCCAGAGCCAAGGCGGGCATCGCTGGCGGCAAAGATCTCGCGTTGGGACCGATGCTCATCTGCACGGTCTGCGGCCACACGGTCGAGGGCGAGGCGTTGGCGATGTGCCCGGTCTGCGGCGTGAAGCGAGAGCTGTTCAAGACATTCTAGAGGAGGAGCCGATGAAGCTTGGCGAACTGATCAAGGGTGGAGCGCAGGAAGGGAAAGAGAAACACGTCCCCACGATCGAGATCAAGACCTGCCAGGACTCTGGCGAGAGGGCCGTGAAGATCATGGTCGGCAAGGAGACGGCGCACCCGAACACGGTTGAGCACCACATCAAGTGGATCGCCCTGTTCGGCGTGAAGAACGGCCTCTCCATCCACATGGCAACGTTCGACCTCGGACCCACGTACGGCAAGCCGACCGTCGTACTGCATGTGAATCTTGACGGCCTGAGCGAACTCATCGCGGTCGAGTACTGCAATCTGCACGGGCTGTGGGAAGGCTCGCTGGCGCTATAGCCAAGGTGGAGGCCGTATGACGACTGTCGTATCCGCGATTGAGGGCCGCCGCGCCCGGCGGGCTCTGTCTTCGGAGCCGATCGCGCGCGAAGACATAGAGTCTCTTCTCGCCGCCGCGCACCTCGCGCCGTCGTGCAACAACAGCCAGCCGTGGCGATTCGTCGTGGTCGAAGAGCCCACCATGCTCGACAAGGTGAAGGAGGCTCTCCCGGGAGGCAACTACTGGGCCAAGCCAGCGCCTGTCATCCTCGCGGTCGCGTCTCGGCGGGACCTCGACTGCACGCTGTCGGACTCGCGCGACTACTTCCTGTTGGGATGCGGAATGGCCGTCGGGAATCTGATGATCCAGGCGACGTCGATGGGCCTGATCGCCCATCCGATCGGAGGCTACAAGCCCGAAATCGTCAAGGCCGCGCTGGGGATTCCTGAGGCCTATGTGTTGATCACGCTTGTCATCGTCGGACATCCCGGCGACGCAACTCAGCTCTCGGACAAGCACCGCGCGATCGAGCTGGGCTCGCGGGATCGCCGTCCGTTGGACAAGGTCGTCTCGTGGAATCGGTTTGCATTCGAAGATCCGCCTGCACCGTGATGGGTGGGCGCCTGGGGAAAGAGTTCTGAGGGAGGAGACCCATGAGGGAGAAGCTGTCGAGAGGGTTCGTCGTCGGGGTCGGATTGGCGTTTGCCTTGTCTTGCGCTGCGTTCGGCGAGGTGACGTTGACCCTCGAATTCTCCGATCTCGCGCCGCACGTTGGCCAGGCACTGTCGCTTCGCGTGGTGGATGTCGACACGCGCGTCGAGGTCGCGCGCGTCCAGGTGCCCGCGGTCCCAAGCGCAGTCTTCCAGATGGATGTCTCGCCGTTCACCGAAGGCCACACCTACCAGGTCGACTACTACCTCGACCAGAACGCGAACGGCGTCTACGATGCGCCTCCCGTCGACGCTGCGTGGCGATTCACCATCTCGTCGATCATCGGTCCCGGTCTTGTCAGCGTCGTCCACGAGACGGCGTCTACCGACATTCAGTGGCCGCCGGCGATTGATGGGACGCTGGCAGCGGGCGAGTATCGGCACACGATGACCGATCCTGAGACGGGGATTCGCGTCGATTGGCAGAACGACCTGACGACGCTGTACGTGGCGTTGGTCTCACCCGGAACCGGCTGGGTCGGCATCGGATTCGACCCGACATCCCGCATGCAAGGGGCAAACTACATCCTCGGCGCCGTCGCCGACGGCATCTTGTCGATCACGGATGAGTTCGGCGTGTCGGGAACACTCCATCGAACCGATGCCCGGTCGAACATCATCCAGGCCGCCGGCCGCGAGGCTGACGGCTCGACCTTGGTTGAGTTCGCGCTCCCGCTCGCATCCGGCGACTCGGAGGACAAGACGTTGACTCCGGGGCAGACAGTGACGATTCTGCTCGCCCTCAGCTCGAGTCAGGACAGCTTCACGGCGCGCCACACGGCTCGATCGACGTCGACCATCACACTGGACGGGGGAAACTGACATGGGCGCACTGCGCGACTTCGGCTATGGGGTGTCCCTGGGGCCGTTTCCGGTCGTCGTCTGGGTCGGACTCGCCGCGCTCGTCTTCATGATCCTGGCTGCGGGAATTGCCGGGCTGAAGAAGCAGGTTCCGGCACTGCGCAAAGTGTCGGTTCGCGCCCACCGCGCGATGGCCGTCACGGGGGTCCTTCTCGCGCTCGTCCATCTCGTGCTCGGACTGTCGTCGTACCTCTAGAGAGCCATACACCGAAAGCATTGCACCGCGGAGCGCGCAGAGGACGCAGAGAGAGCTTTTCTGGGCATCTCCGACGGATGTCAGGAGAGTCCTGATCGGGACGCCCCTCTCGGCTCCGCCGACGGGAGAGGCGGAGATCCGTCCACGGCGCGCTTCGTGGAGCGACTGACTGCCGTTCAGCACGGCAGTCAGAAGGAGACAGCAACCGGATCTTGCGCGGCGCCTTCCTTCTAAGGGAACAGACGACTCCCTGGGTTTCCGTCCTCCCGTTTCTCTGCGCCCTCCGCGCGCTCTGCGGTGAGTTCCTCGCTAGTAGTCGGGACGAAGACCGAACTCGGCCGACTCGACCCACTCGTGCGGCCGGTTGTAGTACTCGACAAGCGAGTAGAGAAGCTGGTGGTGCCCGCTCTCGATCCGCGCGAGGTTGGTGAAGAGAGCGGCCGCGCGCGCATCGCTCTCGTGCGCCGCATGCTCGCGGTAGAAGGTCTCCGTCTCGCGTTCGAGGTCGACGGCCTG
>JBFYRA010000044.1:0-4322 GCA_041302485.1 Candidatus Bipolaricaulota bacterium | reverse complement strand
CTGTCCGAAGGCGCCGGCGCACCCGGTTCGAGTTGACGCGCGAGGCCATCGTCGAGCGTCGTCAGCGTGAGCGACACCGCCGCCGTGGCGCGGCGGCTGATCTTCCGTAAGAGGTCGACGTCGCGGAGGACGAGCGTGCTCTTCGTGACCACATGGACACCGAATCCATACTTGGCGATGACGTTGAGCGCCTGCGCCGCAAGCCTCGTCTCCGTCTCGATCGGCATGTACGGATCGTTCATCGACCCGGTGCCGATCACGCCGCGGATCCGCTTGCGCCGTAGTTCGTTGCGCAGGAGGTCGATCGCGTTCACCTTGACGAGCACGTCGTCGTCGAATCGATCGTTCCCGTAGCACTCGCTGCGGGAGTCGCAGTAGATGCAGTGGTGCTGGCAGCCGCGATACAGGTTCATGCCGAAGTCAAGGCCGAACCACGTGTCGACCCCGCTGACGCGAGAGAGGAGTGTCTTGGCGCGGATCTCACGAATCACGCCGCGAGTGTAGCGAACCGCGCCGGCTCGGCGCACCACCTCTTGCTGACCGAGACGCCGTATTCTTGTACAATTGCCCAAGCCCGAGGGATGGGAGAAGACTCATGAGCAGACGGACACGGACTCTCGTGGTGGGCCTTGTGCTCGCTTGCCTGTTGTCGATCGCGGCGGCTGCAAACCAGCCGCCCGTGGCAAGAATCTCGGCCTATCGCGCAACAGCCGGAGGATCCTCTGTCGTGTTCGACGGCTCCGCGTCGACCGACACCGACGGCCAGGTCGTTCGCTACCAATGGCTGTTCGGCGACGGCACAACCGGGTCCGGATCGCCTGTGACGCATTCCTACCCGCAGCCCAGCGCGTTCACCGTCACGCTGCTCGTCGGCGACAACGGCGGCGCATCAACACTCGTCACGCAGGTCGTCGACGTCGCATCGCTGCCGACGCAAGGCGCGGTTGCGGCAGCCACGACGACGAACCCCGCGCCGGCCGCGGCCGACGTGCCGATCGGCAACACCGTCGGACTCCGCGCGCCTGAGATCGCGCTCCCCAGCATGACCGGCAGCATGGTCTATCTCTCTACCTACCTGGGGCGGCCTGTGCTGGTCGAGTTCTGGCTCAGCACGTGCCCCGGCTGCATCGCCTCCACAGCGGCACTTGAGCACTACCGCTCCCTGTACGCGGACAAGGGCCTCGTCGTCATGCTTGTCGTTCTGGACCGATCGCCGGGTGCCGCAACGACGTTCCTCAACCAGTACGGATATCGCAACTTCGTCCTCGCGTGGGAGAGTTCCGCCTCGAGGCCGACAATGGCCGCCTACGGCGTCGTCGTGACGCCAACTTCCTTCCTCATCGACCGCGCCGGAGTCATCCGCTACGCCGGTGGTCCCTCCGGCCTGAGTGACACACTCATCCAGAGCTGGCTGTAGGAGATGCCCTGTCTCGGAACCGTGAGTCGCACCGAACCCTCGGACGTCGCGCCTGGTGAGACCGTCCGCCACGCGGTAGAGTCTAGTTTCTGGATCTCGAATCGAGAGTTGACAAGGAGGAAGCGATGAACAAGACGCTTCTGATCATCTTGGGCCTCGCCATCGCCCTTGGCGTGGCCTTTTTCGCGCTGACGTCGATGCGGGCGGGACCGATGTCCCCCGCACCCGTCGCCGTCGTCGTGCCCACGACCCCAGCCGCGCAGGTCCCGACCGTGCCGGCCCCGGCCATGCCGGCCGCTGCTGTGCCGGTTGCTGCTGAGCCAGTTCCGGCTGAGCCAGTTCCGGCTGAGCCGGCTCCGGCTGAGCCGGCTCCGGCAGAGCCGACCCCCGCCCCGACGGAGGCAGCCCCGACCCCACCGACCTCGGCCGCGCCGGCCGCAGCCACCGTTGCCGTCGTGAACGGCCAGCCCATCACGCGCGAAGCCCTCGACGCAGCCGCGGATGGCATCCTCGCTCAGTACAAGAGCATCTACGCACAGATGGGGCAGGATATCCAGGCCCTGCTCGCCGGCGCGGACGGTTTCGCCCTGCGCCTCGGCATCGAGGCCCAAGCTCTTGAGCGGCTCACCTTCACCGCGGTCGCCGACGCCGAAGTCGCCACGCGCGGCCTCACCGTATCAGACGACAAGCTCAACGCAGAATTCGAGAAGCAGTACGCGGGCTTCCTTCAGTCCCAGGGTCTGACCGAGGAGAAGCTCGCCGAACTCCTCGCCGGGCAGGGCATGACGATTGACGCGTTCAAGCAGGGCGGACGGGACAGCATCCGAAACCAGCTCCTGATGGTGGAGCTGCAGGCAGCCGTCGCCGGCCCCGTCGAACTCACTCCTGAAGAGGTCCAGGCGTACTGGGACGAGAACCAGGCGAACTACGAGGCCGGCGAGGAAGTCCGGGCCTCGCACATCCTCGTCAAGACCGAAGACGAAGCCAAAGCCATCCTGGCCGAGCTCGAAGCCGGCGGCGACTTCGCGAAGATCGCGCAAGAGAAGTCGATCGACACCGGCACAGCTCCCAAGGGCGGCGACCTCGGCTGGTTCGGAAGCGGAACGATGGTGCCGGAGTTCGAGGACGCCGCGTTCGCGCTCGAAGCCGGTCAGCGCAGTGGAATCGTGCAGACCCAATACGGCTTCCATATCATCCTGCTCGCCGAACGAAAGGCCGCCGCGCGGCCAGAGCTTGCCGACGTCCGCGACAAGGTCGAAGCCGACGCGAAGCAGGAAACCGTCACCGAGCGCGCGAACACCTGGTACACCGAAGTCATGGCCGCTGCCGCCGTCACCGTGAGCGATCCCTTGCTCAACGCCGCGCGCCTGCAGCGCATCAACATCGACCTCGGACTCGAGGCCTACGAGAGCCTGTGGCAGGCAGGGACCCTCAGCGAGCCCTATCTGCCGTACATCGTCGGAACGCTGTACGAGAACAGGATGCAGACCCTGACGAGGACGAAGACCCAGCTCGAGGCCGCCGAGACCCCCGACGCGGCGCAGATCGCCGAAACGGCAGCGCAGATCGCCGACGCGAAGGCCAAAGCCATCGCCGCGTACCGAGACGCCGTCGCCCGATCGGGCGGCGACGCAGGTGTCCAGGCGCGAATTGACGCGCTCACCGGAGTCGGCATGACCACCCCGTCGACACCCGCTCCCGCCGCGCCGTAGGCGGCTGCGCGCAGGGCGAAGAGAAGCGGCTCTCGGCCGCGGGAGAAGTCCTCCCGGAAGCCGAGAGCCGCTATCCTTTGGCGGCACCGTAAGAGGAGGACACCGTGAGAACAGCTCATCGCTCGTCTGTCGCTCTCGTCGGAATCGCCGCGCTCGTCGCCCTTCTTGCCCTGGTGCTCGCCGGGTGCGGACCCGGCGACACCATCAACGTGACCGAGGATGACGCCGGCGTGACCAAGGTCGCCCAAGTCGGCGACCGCGTCGTCGTGCGCCTGGCTGGCAACCCATCGACCGGATTCACGTGGACGCGCACCGCGCCCGTGGACGAGGACCTCGACGCATCGCCGCTCGAACCGATGGAGGAAGGTGAGTGGGAGTTCCCGGCCGGCGGCCAACTCCCCGGAGAGCCTGGCGTCTGCCTGTTCGAGTACGCCATCGTCGGTACAGGCACCGTGACCCTCTCGTACGAGTACGCCCGCTCGTGGGAAGACGAGCCCGCGGAGACGTTCACCGTCGCGATCTGGGCACGGGAGTAGCCCAGCCTGCCAGCCGGATGCAGAGCCGCGCGTGTCCACGAGCGACGTGCTTGCTGGCGATGATCCGCAAGCAGTTCGGGTCTCACACGAGGGAGCCGGAGAGGACGACAGACGTGCGCAGTCGGGTGCTGGGCGCGGCGAGATTCCATCCCCGCATCCGCGTTCGCGACGTTCACGTTCACTTCACAGCACCTCCACGCTGCGCCGACAGGAAAGGTCTACGTTATGAAAGAGTACGAGAGACAGGACGCAGCGTGGAGGCTCCGAGAGGAGCCTCGACACTTTCTGGGGTACGGTATGGCTATGAGACGAGTTCTGGGTGCGGTGATTCTCAGCGTGGCGGTCTTGACAGTCGGCGGTTGCATTGCTCTGAACGAGGCGCCGAGCGCGTCGTTCACGCGCTCGCCCGCGTCGGGCGTGGTGCCGGTTGCGGTGTTCTTCGATGCATCGGAGTCGAACGACTCAGATGGTGAGATCGTGTCCTACGCGTGGGAGTTCGGCGACGGGACGTCATCCCGCGATGCGACGGCCGAGCCGACGACGACGCACACGTTCTCAAGCGTCGGCACCTACTCGGTGACGCTCACGGTGACCGATGATCGCGGCAAGTCCGCGGAGACCGTACGCGCTATCGACGTCACGGCGTCGGACGCGCCG
>JBFYRA010000025.1:0-4196 GCA_041302485.1 Candidatus Bipolaricaulota bacterium | reverse complement strand
GGCGACAAGCTGCCGGTCAGCGCCTTCTCCGCCGAACTCGACGGCAAGTACGAGTGGACCGGCCCGGACGGCAGCTTCCCGATCGCCACGACGCAGTACGAGAAGCGCGGCGTCGCGATCGACATTCCCGAGTGGGTCCCGGCGAACTGCATCCAGTGCAACCAGTGCGCGTTCGTCTGCCCGCATGCCACAATCCGGCCGTTCCTCGTGACCGCGGACGAGAAGGCGAAAGCACCCATCGGTTTCGAGACGATCCCGGCGATCGGCAAGGGCTTTGAGCCCTACGGCTTCACGATCCAGATCGATCCGCTCGACTGCCAGGGCTGCGGGAACTGCGCCGACATCTGCCCCGGGAAGAAGGGCGAGAAAGCGCTCGTGATGAAGTCGCTCGAAACCCAGCTCGTCGCGCAGCCGCGCTACGACTACGCCGTGACGTTGCCCATCCGCGATACGCTGATGCCCGTTGACACCGTGAAGGGCAGCCAGTTCCGCAAGCCCCTGTTTGAGTACTCGGGCGCCTGCGCCGGGTGCGGCGAGACGCCATACGTCAAGCTTGTCACGCAGCTCTTCGGCGAACGGATGATGATCGCCAATGCGACCGGCTGCTCGTCGATCTACGGTGGCTCGGCGCCCTCGGTGCCGTTCTGCCTGAATGCAGACGGCCACGGCCCGACGTGGGCGAACTCGCTGTTCGAAGACAACGCCGAGTACGGGTTTGGCATGACGCTTGCGCTCAAGGCGCGACGCAACCGCCTGGCGCGGCTCGCGCGCGAGGCCGCCGCGGCTTCTGTCTCTCCGGCGCTCAAGGATGCTCTGCTCGCTTGGGCTGCCGCCAAGGATGACGCCGCGACATCGCGGACGGCGGGCGATGCCCTCGCCGCGCTGCTCGCCAAGGAAGCCAAGGGCAAGCCGGCCCTCGAACAGATCCTCGCGATGCGAGATCTGTTCACCAAGAAGTCGGTGTGGGTGATCGGCGGCGACGGTTGGGCCTACGACATCGGCTACGGCGGTCTCGACCACGTCGCCGCGATGAACGAAGACGTGAACGTGCTCGTGCTCGACACCGAGGTCTACTCGAACACCGGCGGCCAGTCGTCCAAGGCGACGCCGAGCGGTTCGGTGGCGAAGTTCGCCGAGTCGGGCAAGAAAACGAAGAAGAAGGATCTCGGCCGCATGCTGATGACCTACGGCTACGTCTACGTCGCCGCCGTGGCGATGGGCGCGAACAAGCAGCAGTGTCTGAAAGCGATCGCCGAGGCTGAGAGCTACCCCGGCCCGAGCGTCGTCATCGCGTACTCGCCGTGCATCAACCAAGGCCTGAAGAAGGGCATGGGCAAGACCCAAGAAGAGGAGAAGCTCGCCGTCGAGTGCGGCTACTGGCCGCTCTATCGCTTCGACCCGCGCCTTGCGGCCGAGGGCAAGAACCCGTTCCTGCTCGACTCGAAGGAGCCGACGGGCAATTTGCAGGACTTCCTGATGGGCGAGGTCCGCTACGCGAGCCTCGTCCAGTCGTTCCCCGAGGAAGCCAAGACACTACATGCTCAGCTCGCTGTGGATGTCAAGGAACGGTGGGAGATCTACAAGAAGATGGCCGCCTGAGCAGGTCTTGTCCTCAAGACCCATATAGAGAAGGGGCGCACGTGAGCGCCCCTTCCCCTTTTGACGCCAGGTTTACCAAGAAGATCTCCGGACGGACCTTCGGTGACCTCCATCGACATCGAGACCTTCGAGTCGGTGAGATCGGCCTCTCAGGCAATGGGGTCTACCCGCTCATCGTCCGCTTCCCAGCGGATCGTCCGAAGCGCCCGAGCAAGGCGAGGCGCCGACTGCGACGGTGCGCGCGCGTCGATGTCGTCTACAGGTGCCGCTCGGGAGGAGAGGCGAGCTCGACGAATTCGAAGTCGAGGCGCGACATCGGCCGGCCGAAGGACGTTCCCAGGCTTTCGTGCAGCGCGACCTGGAAGAGATCCACGTGGCGTTGCTTGATCGCCACCGCCGTCCGCATGTAGCGGATCTCCTTGCCCCGCACGCCGGACACCGTGACGCCGTCGATCCCGCGAACGAGCAGCGCCACTGCGGCGGCCCCCGCCTCGATGCCGAAGTTCACATCGTATGCGGAGGTTCTGCCGCATCTCACGAGGTGGCCGGGCAGCACCGACCGGACCTCGGGAACCTCGTACAGGCCTTCGACGAACATCCCGGTCGCCTGCATCCGAGCGCGCGTCTCCTCGTCGGCCTTGAGGCGCTTCGTGAGTTCGTTGCACACGTACTTGCCCGCGCCCGCGAGCTTCTTGTGCCCGAACGCGTCGCACCCGGCCGCCTCGTCGACGATCTCGCAACCTGCGGCGTCGCGCAGACCTTCCGCAACGACGATCAGGTAGGTGCCCGCAAGAACGTCGCTCGCGCGGATGCGCGTCCAGTAGCGCTCCATCATGTGCGCGTAGAGAACGTCGAAGTTGACCGGGATCTCGGGAATCAGGATTGCGTCAGCCTCCGCGGCCACGCCGCCGCGGAACGCCGTGTGCCCGGTGTAGCGGCCGAACACCTCGAGAACAATGACGCGGTTGTGCGTTCGGCCAGTCGTCTTGAGATCACGGCCGTACTCGGCGATGCGGCCAATCGTCGAGTCCGCGCCGACGGAATACGTCTGGAGATCGAGATCCATCGTCTTCGGGGCGTGAACGCAGCGGATCCCGTGGTTTGCGAGATCGAGCATCACGCTGCCCGTGTCGTCGCCGCCGCTGATCACGAGCGCGTCGATCTCGAACTTCGCCAAGCCTTCGCGAATCCGGTCGAACTTCCGCGGGTCTGCCACTTTCTTGAGCTGGACGCGCGAGTGTCCGCTCTCGGACCCGGCCACCGACGCTTCGACTCCCGCCAGGCGCTCCGGCGTGAGCTCGACCAGGCGGTCGAAGTCCAGCAGGTTGTACAGTCCGGCGTACCCGTTCGGAATCACGTAGGCCCGCACGCCGTGCCGGTGCGCGGCAAGCGCCACGCCCTTGATGACCGCGTTGAGGCCGCCGCAGTCCCCGCCGCTCGTGATGATGCCAATCCGCTCGATCTTCGTTCCCATGCATGCACTCCTGTCTCTGGCCCTCCGACCGCAGGCGCCGGATCCCATGCTACAGAAGAGACGGAACAGATCAACCGCAGAGCTTGGCGAGCCGATCGCTCACCCAAGTCGCTTGCGCAGGAAGTGCTTCTTGTGCTCCGGCGGGAAGTCGTCGAGCGTCGCGAAGACCTCGTAGCCGTTCTTCTCGTAGAACGGGCGCGCCTCGAAGCTGTACGTGTCCAGATGGGCATTGCGACAGCCAAGGCGGACGGCCTCTTCCTCCATGCGGCGTAAGAGACCGGTCCCGTGGCCGCGCCCGCGTAGCGAGGCATCCACCCACAGGAGTTTGACGTAGAGCCAGTTTCCGAAGACGAGTCCGTCCATCCCTCCAAGGATCGCTCCCGAGTCGTCTTTCAGAAAGACGCGGATCGCCCGGCCGAGGTCAATCGGCCCGCACTGCTTCAGGATGTTCTCGCATAGGCCACGATACACCGCGATGAGGTGTGCCTCGCTCTCCTCTCGCTGCTCGCGCGTCTCGCAGACGTAGACTGCCGTTGTCAGCTTGTCCATCTCCCGATCCTCCTGTCGATCGCCCTCGGGACCGTCGACAAGCACAGAGTCGGCCGGCTGCGTCTCGGCCACGTCTCCCGCGGGGGGCAGACCCGGTCTCGATGCTGAGGGTTGCTGCCGGCGTCGACTGGAGCAGGGGTCGTTCGCCAGAACAGAGACGCGGCGCGGAAGTGCCCCCCCGCGCCGCGCGGCCACCGCCCGAGCTGGGATGGCTCCTAGAGCTGAACCTGTATCTTCTGTCGCAACCCCGCCTCGTTCTTGATCACGATGCGGTAGCGGCTCTTCCCGAGGATGCCCTCGCGCTCGAATCGGTTCAGCGCGAGCGTCGTGTTCTCGCGTGCCGAGCCGATCATGTCCGCCAGCTCCTTGTGCGTGACCGGGAAGCCGATCAGGATTCCCTCTTTTGTCGCCACGCCGTACTCGTCGGATAGCTTCAGCAGCTGGCGCGACAGCCGCGCCTGGATGTCACGGAATGCCAGATCCTCAAGGGTCTCCTCGTACTCGCGCATCCGCTGCGCGAAGTGGCGGACCAGTTGCTGCAACCCCTCGAGGTCGGCGTTCAGCGCCTCGGTGA
>JBFYRA010000172.1:0-2936 GCA_041302485.1 Candidatus Bipolaricaulota bacterium | reverse complement strand
GTGGGTGACGACGGCGTATCTCATCGGAAGCCAGTTCACGACGATCTCGCTCGATGCGCTGACCGTCGTGCACTGGATCACGTATCCCATCTACTTCGTTCTCGGGTACATGCTCATCGCGTCGATCTACGCCGCGGTGGGGGCCGTGATGAAGGATGTGCAATCGGGCGGCGCGGGCGGGCTCGTCGGGATGGTTCCCTACCTCCCGGTCATGTTCGTGTACTTCATTGTGGAAAACCCAGATCACATCCTCGTTCGGATTGCCGGCTTCATTCCTCCGTTCACGCCGTCGGTGATGATGCTGCGGATCGGGGCGACGGCCGTCCCGCCGTGGGAGATCGCCTTGAGCATCGTCTCTCTGGCGCTCGGAGTCCTCATCACGATGGCCATTGCGGCGCGGATCTTCGAGATCGGACTTTTGATGTACGGCAAGGCGCCGACCGCGAGAGAACTCTGGAAGTGGATGCGGGCGCGCCGCGCCCTCTAGAGGAGTCTCGCGAGCCGCTCGTCTTAGGCGCTACGCGGCGAGGATGGCCCTTTCCGCAACGCAGGTTGCGACCGCAAGACCGCCAGCCGATCGAGGAAACGCCGTGCTTCGTCCTCGCGGACCTGGCCGCGCGGGAACGCGAGTGTACGGCCGTCGGGAAGGCGAATGCGTAGCTCTCCGTCGACGAACTGGGCGTCGATCTCGTCCAAGCGGTGCTCGACGCCGATGCCCACGCCGTAGCGGCGCGCCGCCTCGGTCCACTTCGGCAGATCTCGTGCGAGTCTCTCGGCCATCTTCCGTTGCAGGAACGAGGTCGGGCCGCCCTTCTTGGCCGTCTCGGCCAGCTTCGCGCGCACGGCCTCGATCGCGGCCTCGACCGGCTTCGCGAACTCGAGCACGAGGCGCTGGTCGTTCGTCAGGACGACGCTGAGGCTGTCGTCGGACAGGGAGAGCTGCGCCGCTTCGTCGCGCCAGACGACCTCGAAGACCCGCGTGCGGCCGATGCCCTTGATCTTCTTCTCGCCGAGGTCGCGATAGGAGTACCCGGACTCTCCGGTGGCGCGGTCCCGGAACTCGGATGAGACGACGATCTGACACCCCTTGGCGAGATCGGCCAGCCGTTTCGCGAGATTCACCGAGTGTCCGAAGAGGTCGTCGCCTGTCCGGATCGCCGGCCCCCACGTCAGACCGAACCCGGCGGACAGCGACTCCTCCGGGTGCGTCTCGTTGTAGACCGAGAGCGAGCTCTGGACGCCGATCGCGCTCTCGACGGCGCCGGCTGGATCGTCGAACGACATCATGACGCCGTCGCCGTACGTCTTGAGGAGTCGGCCTCCGTGGCGCTGAAGCTCGTCCCGCACGACCGAGGCGAAGCGCTCAGCAACCCGCAACGCTTCTTGGTCGCCGCGCTCGGCCGTGTAGGTCGTGAATCCGCGCAGATCTCCGAACCCGATTGCCAACGTCTGTTCGTCCGCCACACGTCCTCCCGTCGCTAGCGGATTCTACTGTCCGGGAAGCGTCCGCGAGAAGAGGGCGGCAGGCCGGCTGACGGAAAAGAGAAAGCGGCCGGCCGCTTGCGCGGCCGGCCGCATTGAGTTGTGCTATCTCTGGACGAAGACGAGGCCCTTGCCGCTGAAGCTGCCCGTCGCGGACGTCGCGGAGACGAGGTAGACGTACGCCCCGTTCGCCACGAATACGCCTCGATCCGAGCGGCTGTCCCAAAGGACGGACAGCGCGTCGGACGCCTGGCCCGACCAGACGAGATGTGCCTGCAGGTCATACACCCTGACCGTGAACAGGTCGGCCATGCCTTCGCCGGCGAAGGAGAATGTCACGTCCCCGGGAGCCGGGTTCGGCCCCGCGTAGAACCGGTCGACTCGCAGCTCGCCGGCCACGATGCGAACGGTGGCCGAGCTTGTGTCGGTGGGGTCGGTCGGATCGACGTAGGACGCCGTGAGGGTGTCGCCAGGCTTCGCGTGCAGATCGAGCCCGGCTGTGATGAATGTGCCCGGTGCCGCGCCAGAGAGAGGGGCGAGGTTGTACGCGGCGCCGCCGACCGTCACCGCATCGTCGATGGTGCCCGCGCCGGCGAGCGTCGAGTCGTCGACGCGAACGTAGACCAGATCCCCCTCAACGTATGCACTGACCGGGTTCCCGAATTCGTCGGTGAACGTCGTCGTCGACCGGCCGACCGGCTCGGCGCCTCCGACGGATACCTTGATCGAGATCCACGCGATGTCCGAGTGGTTCGACGGATCCTGGTAGGCGGCGAGGATCGTGTCGCCGGGCAATACGCCGAGCGTCGGCACGCACTCGTACGTGCTCACCAGGTCGATGCACGTGACGCTGATGAATTCCCCGCTGTTCGTTCCCGTCTCGAGCAAGTCGACGGGTGCCCAGCGCCCGTTGCGCGGGTTCAGGACGTAGACCTTGGCCCAACCGTTGTCCGTGTCGTCCTCCGTGGTGTCGAAGATATTCGTGTCGCCGAGCAGCGGATTCACGATGTGCGACAGGGTCTCGGACGGCTGCGGGCAGGCCCACGCATTTCGCGCCATCGGGCCCATCGGGATGTTCTGGTTTCCGTCCCAGACCCCCGAGATGCGCTCGCGGCGCAGCGTGTCCTCGTTCTCGTCGGGATCGACGACCTGGATGAAGACGCAGTCGGAGTTGACATAGCCGCCGGCCGCGTTGCCCTGCCGATCGAGGAACCGCATCTGGACCGTGTCGCCGTCGTAGACTTGAGTGTCCGCGACCTCGAACACGGCAAACGACACGTCGTTTGCGACGCGCGCCGACTCGATCGCGGGCGGGAACGACGTCGCCACGTCCTGGTCGCCGAGACCGTCGAGCGCTGCCTCCGCGTACACGACATCGTTGTAGCGAACGTAGATCGAGTCCTCGTTGAATGCCTCGAGGTCCCAGTTGTCGAGCTGGAGCGAGTAACCGCCGT
>JBFYRA010000145.1:0-13244 GCA_041302485.1 Candidatus Bipolaricaulota bacterium | reverse complement strand
AGAGATCGATCTGCGCCGGACGTAGCCCATGGTCCGCTGTCCATCACTCGTGAAACGCTGTAGCGTCGCAGCTTGTCTGCGACGTTCGCGTGTTGATTTGCGATTTTCACGCATCGTCGTTCGTGAATCCCTGTAGCGTCGCAGCTTGTGTGCGACGTCGGAACGTCGGAAACGACATGACGTCGCAGGCAAGCTGCGACGCTACAGCGCCTGGCGGATCTCGGACTATGGCCCGTTCGTCTTCCCGTCTGTTGAGCGGTAGGATCTCCGCGGAGTTCGGCAATCGAGCAGCAACCAAGGAGCGCGTATGGATTGGGTCTTTCTCGCCATCGGGCTCGTCGGGGGAGCCGCGGCCGGCGCACTCGCCGCGCACGCTCGCGCCCAGTCGCGGCTGGCGGTTCTCACGGCGGAGATTCGCAATAAGGAGGAGGCGCTTGCAGCCCTCGAACCCCTTCGCGCCAAGAACGAGGAGCTCCGCATCCAAGCCGCGCAGGCCGATGCCGAACGCAGTGCAGCTTCCGAACGCGCGCAGTGGATCGACAAAGCGCAGGACTCGCTGCGCGAGACGTTCACCGCACTCGCGGCGCAGGCACTGACCACAAACGCTGAGGAGTACCTGAAGCGCACCCGGTCCGAGCTGGCCGGGCTTCTGAACACCGTCAAGGCCGACTGGGGCACACACAAGGAGGAGCTGCGCGGCCTCGTGTCCCCGATCGAGACCTCGCTGAGGACTCTCGACACGGAGATCAAGGCCATGGAAGAGAGGCGAGCCACTGCCTACGGCTCGCTTGAACAGCACATCACGAGCCTCGCCACCGCGCAGTCTCAACTGCAGACGACTACGACGACGCTCTCCCAGGCCATGAAATCGTCGACCGCGCGCGGCCGTTGGGGCGAACTGCAACTCCGCCGGATCGCCGAGCTCGCCGGGATGGAAGATCACATCGACTTCGACGAACAGGCGGCGACGGACGAGGGCCGGCCGGACATGGTCATCCGCCTCCCGAGCGGCGGGATTCTGCCCGTGGATGCCAAGGCATCTGCATCGTCGTATCTCGATGCCATGCAGCTCGAAGGCGACGCGCGACGGGCGAAGCTCTCCGAGCACGTGAAGGCCACAAAACTGCGCATTCAAGAGCTGGCGAAGAAGCAGTACTGGGCTCAGTTCGGCGCGCAGAGCCCTCAACTCGTCGTCATGTTCGTGCCGATCGAATCCGCTCTCGCCGCCGCGTTCGAAGAGGACCCGGAACTTCTCGAGTACGGGCTCAAGCAGAAGATCCTCTTTGCCTCGCCCATCACGCTCTACGCACTCCTGCGCACGGTCGCGTTCGGTTGGGACCAGTTGCACGTTGCGCAAAACACACAAGCCATCGCAGATCAGGGCCGCGAGCTCTACGATCGCGTTGTCAATGTCCTGGGGCCCGTCAGCGATGTCGGCAAGCACCTCGACAAGAGCGTCGAAGCCTACAACAAGGCCGTCGCCTCGCTCGAGACCCGTCTCCTTCCCGCTGCCAGGCGCCTGAAGGAAGTCACGGCTGCTGAGAAGGACTTGCCGGAGCTCGAGCCCGTCGATCACGCGCCGAGACTGCCGCTGGAAGGCGGTTACGAATGATCTCCGCATCTTGTGGAGCAGCGAAGCCGGACCGCCGGTCGTGGAGACTCATGCGTCTGCAACCCCACGTGTTCTCCAGCCGGGCACTCAAGATGACGCGGGCAGCTCTGGACTCTGTGGGCGGCAGGACCTCGGAAGCCGACGGGGAGAGAACTCGATGACGAGGTCCTTGGTTACAGGAGGCGCTGGCTTCATCGGCTCTCATCTCGTCGACGCTCTCGTCGCTCGTGGAGACCACGTCGTGGTCCTCGACGACCTCAGCACCGGCACGCGCAAGAACCTCGGGGCGGTCGAGCAAGACATCGAGTTCATCCATGGCGACATCCGCGATGAGAAGACCTTGCGCCGCGCAGTGTCCGGCGCGGATCTTGTGTTCCACTTGGCGGCCGTGAGTTCGGTGCCGCGTTCCGTGCACGAGCCTGTCTTGACGCATGACGTCAACGCCGCCGGAACTCTCAAGCTTCTCCAGGCTGCCCGCGAGGCTGGCGCAAGGCGCCTCGTCTACTCCAGCTCTGCAGCCGTGTATGGAACGCCGGCGAGTCTGCCACTCACCGAGGACTCGCCCACCCACCCCGAGTCTCCGTACGCAATTGGGAAACTGGTCGGAGAGCTCTGGTGTCGCATGTACTCGAGGCTGTATGGCCTCTCGACCGTTTCGCTCCGCTACTTCAACGTGTTCGGCCCTCGTCAGAATGCGGACTCGCCCTACGCAGGTGTCGTGTCGACCTTCCTCGCTGCTCTTCGTGCTGGGACACCAGCGCGGATCTACGGGTCTGGTGAACAGACTCGAGACTTCATCAGCGTTTCGTCGGTGGTTGCGTCGAATCTGCAGGCGGGTGAGGTCTCCGGAAACGACGGCGACGTCTTCAACATTGGCGCAGGCGAGCCTACAACGATCCTCGCCCTGATTGATCTGCTCGAGGGAGCCACAGGAAGACAGCTCATCAAGACCTGGGCCCCCGAACGACCGGGTGATATCCAAGATTCCTGGAGCAGCATCACCAGGGCACGTCGCGCTCTCCGCTTCGTTCCGCATCCTCTGAGGGAAGAGCTGGCGGCCTTCATCGATTCGCAGGGTCCAGGCTCGGAGGCGACGGGCAGACGGCGCTAGGCTCGTCGAGAATCGGCATCATCGCCGGCATCCGCGAGAGGGCGTCCGGGCCGCGGGGTCCCGCGTCGGGTGTAGGTTCGCGCGGAATGCCTTCTCGTGGCATTGCCACAAGCGAAGAACAGCTCTAGACTCTCGCGTGTAAGGAGAGCCTTGGACGGGCTTCGCGGGGGGTATCCGGCGAGATGAGGGTTCGACGTTCCGAGATCACGACAACCGGGTCCCGCGATGTTCTTGCGGCGGCTGGAAATGAACTGCCGCGACTTGCATCCCGAGCCGTCGTCTTCTTGTGGAGCTCGCGGCTTGCTGCCGCGGCAGCGGGATTCCTCACGCAGATCCTTCTTGCGCGTGCCCTTGGCCTGGCCGAGTACGGAGCGTTCGCCGCAGCGCTCGCACTCGTCAGCTTCCTCTTGCCGCTCGCAGGATTCGGTGTGCCGGCTTACTGGCTGCGCGCATTCGGCAAGGGTCTCGCGGAAGGGCGCCGCTCGGTCCGCTCAGGCTTCACTATCCTGTTGATCTCGTCGGTCGCCATCTGCGGAGTAGCCATCCTGCTCGCGCTGATCCTGAAGATGCCGTTGCCATCTAGAGTCCCTGCTCTTGTGCTTGCTGCACTCGTGCCGAGCCAAGCGATCTTGTCTGCAGCCGGCGCCGTGTTTCAGCTTCAAGCTTCGTTCGTCGCCCTGGCCTGGTGTGTCGCCTTTCCCTACATGCTTCGATTGGTGGTTGCCGGAGGAGCCCTGGCGTGGGGGGCGGCGCCCATCTGGGTCGCCGCGGGGTATGCCGCGACTGCGCTTGCGCTCGGCGTGGCCTACCTGCCGTCTGCGCTCAGAATCCGGAAGGTGGACTGCTCGACGCAAGGCATGGTGGCGGTCCAGAGCTCGCCCCCACGCCCCGACACTTCGTGGACTCCGGCGCAGATGGCGGGGCGAGTCTGGCCGTTCGCGCTCTCCGGATTCTTCTACGCCGCGTACTTCCAGGGCTCCGTGACTCTGCTCAGTCTGGTGTCGGGTCAAGAGGCGGCTGGCGTGTACAGCGCGAGTCTCTCGGTGCTCAGTCTCGGGTATCTGCTGCCGGCCGTGGTTTTCCAGCAGGTTCTCCTCCCCTACCTCAACCGATGGCTCGAGCACGATCGAGACCGCCTGATTCGTACGTTTGACGCCAGCATCGATGTCATGTCGGCCGCGTCACTCGGGTTCGCCGGAATCGTAGCTGGCCTAGGGCCGAACCTGCTTCCGAAGCTCTTTGGAGCAGGGTTCGCCAGCGCAGGACCGCTCCTGGTCGCGCTCGCGCTGTGCTTCCCAGTTCGCTTCCTGTCATCCGTTGCGGAGTCTGCGCTTCTGACAGAAGACGACATGCGGCGGCGAGTGTGGTGCCAGGGCTTCGCAGCTCTCTTCGGGGTGTCGCTTCTTCTGCTGTTCGCTCCGCACTACGGGGTGTGGGGTGCGTTGGCAGCGATTCTGGGAAGCGAGCTTTGTGTGCTGGCGAGCTATGCGTTTGTCGTGCACCGCTACGCCATGGGGGGCGGGATCCTGCTGATTCGCTTCCGCTGGCGCACGCTGCTCGCTATCCTCCTCGTGGCGCTCGTTGTGGCAGCCAACCTGATTGCGGGTCAGCATCTCGCAGTTGGCGTCGGAAGCGCGGCACTCGCAATGGGAGTCAGCGTCGCGCTCCTGTTGACGAGCCCAGCGATGGGGAGGCTTCGGTGACTCGCCGCCGGACCCGTGCGACGGTGTCCCCTGAATGCCGCAGGGCCGTCGGGAGTCATCCGTGAGGGAGAACCCCGTGCAGCAGACCAGACTGCAAGAGAGGGCGCCGGTCTCTGTGATCGTGCCCTGCTACCAGTGCAGCGCAACCGTGGAAAGAACGTTGCAGTCCGTTGCAGAACAGACCTGGATGCCGCGCGAAGTCCTCCTCGTGGATGACGGCAACGACGACGTGACAAAGCATGTTCTGCAGAGCCAGCCGGCGCGGTTCGTCGCTCTCGATATCCGTGTCATCAGCCTCTCGCGCAATCAGGGGGTCGCTTCGGCGCGGAATGCGGGGTGGGATGCAGCGACGCAGCCGTACATCGCATTCCTCGACGCGGACGACGCCTGGCACGCGAAGAAGCTCGAGCTCCAGGTTCAGTTCATGCAGGCTCACCCAGAGGTTGTCATCACCGCGCATCGCCTCGACGATCACGCAAAGGGTTATCTGGACGAAGAACTCGCGCAGGCACCAATCTTCCGACGGGTACCTTGCCGGCGTCTGCTCGTCTCCAACCTGCTGTCCGCGTCGTCTGTCGTTCTGCAGAGCTCGCTCGCGCTCAGGTTCAATGCATCGCAGCGGTACAGCGAGGATTATGCGCTGTGGCTGGAAGCGTCATGCCGTGGAGTTCCCATTGCGAGGACGGATTGCGTTCTGGGGTACCGATTCAAGGCCGCGTACGGTGCGTCCGGCCTCTCCGCCGCGCTGTGGAGGATGGAGCGTGCAGAACTGGGCAACTACCGTTCCTTGCGCAGAGAAGGACTCATCGGACGACTCGCCTTGGCGGCCCTGACGGCGCTGTCGTTCGCCAAGTTCGTGCGACGTGCGCTGGTTTCGCGCTGTACACGGCGTCGTGCCCCGATCTCGCGGAAGGCGCCATGACCGCCATTGCTGCGGTGGTCTGCATCTGCGTTGTGGCGGCCCTGGGGATCCTCGCCAGCAGGAGGCCGAGCCTCGTTCTCGCCCTCTGTATCGCCTGGCTTCCCGTTCAGTTGGATACCGTCGCGTCGCTTGGTTTTCGATTCGCCCCGGTCGACGTGGGTCTCGCCGCCCTCTTGCTCGGGATCGCGCTTCGAAAGGCGGCAGCGCGACGCCTCCGCCCTGTCACGACGCTGCCCCTGATTGTCGGCGCGGCCCTTCTCGGCTGGTTTGCTCTCACCCTTCCCCACACGTACGTCACCCTGGGCGCGCTGCCCCAAACCATCCTCGTTAACAAGATCCTGGGACTTGCGCTTCTTCTTGCCTCCTATTGGGCCGTCCTCGAGACGTCGGACTCGGTCCCAACTGTCGCGCGACTGGCTCGCTGGTTCGTCCTCACGGGCTCGTTGTGGAATCTCGTCGGGCTGGCGGGATATGCGCTTTGGACATGGGGCGGGATTGCCAATCCAACGGTGTATGGCGCCACGAGGCTATGCGGATTCCTCGTGGACCCTAATGCATATGGAGGCTTCTTGGCCTCTGTGTGGGTTGCGCAGGCCGCTCTCACGGTGACCGGTCGACGCTCGAAGAGGACACCTCTAGAGTTCCTCAACCTAGGGCTTCTGCTCCTGGGCACGTACCTGACCTACTCCCGCAGCGCTTGGCTGGCGGCGATCGTCGGGACAGGCGTGCTTCTCCTTGTCGTGCGCCGCCACGAGAGAAGGGTTCTCGCCGCCGTGGGCGTCCTCGTCGCTCTCGAGCTGGCCGTCCTCATTCCTCTGACTCGCGGCCCAGCGGCCGCCACCCTCACGCGAGAGGTGACGTCGCGCGTTGAAGTCGTGGCGCAGGCGTCTCGCTCCTTCATCCACTCCCCGATTTGGGGCGCTGGAATCGGTGTGTCCGGAACGCTGCCGCAGAGCGGAGGCTTGATCGTCCATTCCACGTACTTCTGGCTGCTCGCGGACTGCGGAATCGTGGGTCTCTTCATCTTCTTGTGGATCGTCTTGGCAGCCCGCCGTCAGTTCCTGGCCGTCGACCGTGCGCCGTCGCCCGACGTCCATGCCTGCGCAGTCGCGCTTGGCGCTGCGCTTGTCGCGTGGCTGGGCTTCATGATCGGAATCGAGGGGCTCTATCAGAGGCACTTCTGGTACCTCGCCGGCGCCCTCGGCGCCTTGTGGGTGACAACTGCTCCGGTACGAGGATCGCAGGCGGGCGCGCCGCGAGTCCTCCAGGTCGCGGCGCTTGATGCGACCATCGGCGCGTTTATCCTGCCCTTGGTGGATGCGCTGCGGCAGAACGGATACGTGGTGGACTGTGCCTGCGCAGACGGGCCTAAGGCTGCGCAGCTGCGGCAGGCTGGCTACGTGGTCCACAGTATCCAATTCTCAAGGCGCGTCGTCTCGGTACGACACGCTGTCGCTCTCGCTCAACTCGTCCGTCTGATGCGCCGCAACTCCTATGAGATTGTGCACGTGCACACCCCCATCGCAGCCGCCATCGGACGTGTCGCGGCCCGTCTCGCCGGCGTTCGAGTGGTCGTCTACACTGCCCATGGATTCTACTTCCACGAGCGGATGCGTCGCCCGCTTCGTCGCCTGTGCATTTGGATGGAGAGGTTTCTCGGACGCACCTGCACGGACTTCCTCTTCGCAGTGAGCTGCGAGGACGAGGTCACCGCGGTTCGCGAGCGGATTGTCCGGCGAGACTACGTCCTTTGCCTGAAGAGCGTCGGGATCAACCTCCAGCGGTTTGATGAACTCTCCGCACACGTGGCGTCGCGCGTGGAATGGGGTCTCCTGCCCAGCGATCGAGTCGTCTGTTTCGTAGGCCGCCTGGTGGAGGAGAAAGGAATCCTCGATCTCGTGAGAGCCATTGGCAAGGTGCAGGAGGAATGCCCGGAGGTGAAGCTCCTCGTCATCGGTGAGACGCTGAAGAGCGACCGCGCCCGAGCGACGCAGCGACACTTGAAGCGTCTTCTGGAGAACCATCGTCTCGACCACGCGGTCATCTTCGCCGGCTATCGCGACGACATCCCCTCACTTCTTCAGTTGGCCGACGTATTCGTCCTGCCCTCCTACAGAGAGGGGATGCCTGTGACGATTCTGGAGGCGATGGCCGCTCGGAAGCCCGTCATCGCGACACACATCCGCGGGTGTCGCGAGGAGGTTGTCGATGGAAAGACCGGCCGACTCGTTCCGCCCGGGAGCCCTGATGCGCTGGCAGAGGCGATTCTGTGGGTCCTTGCGGATCCCGAGCGAGCCGCGACCCTGGGCGAAGCCGGCCGGTGGCGTGTCGAGGCGGAGTTCCGAGAGGAGAGAGTGCTCGAGGCGCAACTGGGGATCTACCATCGCCTTCTCGTGCGCCGGACCGGGAGCGGCCAGCGATGAACCCTGTGAAAAGAGGGCTTGACATCGTATGTAGCGCCATCGCGCTTCTCTTTCTTGCCGCACCGTTTGTTTTCATCGCGCTGGCGATCGCTCTTGATGATGGGAGGCCGATCTTCTTTCGTCAGGAGCGGGTGGGTCGCGGAGCCAAGCCCTTCCGCGTCTGGAAGTTCCGCACGATGGTTGTCGGCGCCGACTCCAAGGGCCGCGGCGTCACCGTGGCTGCGGACGACGAGCGGATCATGCGTGTGGGCCGGCTCCTGCGCGGCCTGGGGCTCGATGAGCTCCCTCAGTTTCTGAACGTTCTCGCGGGTGAGATGAGCCTGGTTGGCCCGCGACCGACGCTCGCCTACCAGGTCGAGCGCTATACACCACTTCAGCAGCGCCGCCTCGAAGTGCGGCCCGGCATCACGAGTCTGGCTGTCGTTCGCGGACGGAATGCACTGTCGTGGAATGAGCGGATCGAGCTCGACGTCTGGTACATCGATCACTGGTCGCTGGGATTGGATCTTCGGATCCTCTTCCGTACGCTGTGGTGCGTGCTCGTGACGCGTGAGGGTCTGTATGGAAAGGGCGGAGTCAACGACACGTTCGTTGACCCGAGCAGCGGGACGGGGAGTCGTGACAGGAAAGACTAGCGTTCTGATCTATGGAGCTGGCGGGCACGGCCGCGTCGTGCTCGACGCGGCGCTGCGCATCCCCGATCTGCAGGTCGTCGGAGTGCTCGACGATGACCCAAGCCGGCGAGGGCAACTCGTCCTCGGCGTGGAGATTCTGGGTGACGCGGCTCTGTTGACCGAGCCGCGTTTCCGCGCCTGCCGTGTCGTCGTCGCGATCGGAGATCCCGACGATCGCGAGCGAGCGGTCTCTCGCGTTGTTGCGGCGGGCCTTGGATTCGTGGCCATCGTTCATCCCATGGCCTTCCTGGCTCGAGGTGCGCGGGTGGGCGAAGGCGCGATGATTCTTCCGATGGCTGTCGTGCACACCGACGCCGCCGTCGGCCGACACGCCATCGTGAACACGGCCGCGCTGGTCGAGCACGACTGCGAGATCGGGGACTTCGCGCACGTCGCGCCCGGCGCGCGATTGGCCGGCCACGTGGCAGTGGGACGCTGTGCGCAGATCGGCATCGGCGCGTCCGTCGCGCCGGGTGTCCGAATCGGCGCCCACGCGGTCGTCGGCGCAGGCGCCGCGGTCGTTGACGACGTGGCGGCAGGCGACGTCGTTGCCGGCGTCCCGGCTCGCCCGCTGCGGAAGGAATCTCCTTGAGTCGCGCCAAAGAGCAGTCCATCCCCCTTGCGCGCCACGACGTGCGCCAGGAAGACATCGAGGCCGTCGTCGACGTGTTGAGGAGCGACCGCCTCTCTCTCGGACCCCGGACGCAGGCGTTCGAGCAAGCGCTCGCGGAGGCTGTCGGCGTCCCGCACGCGGTCGCCGTCAACAGCGGGACCAGCGCCCTGCACCTCCTCATTCGCGCGCTCGACATCGGCCCGGGCGATGAGGTCATCACGACGCCGTTCAGCTTCATCGCGTCGACGAACTGCATCCTGTTCGAGCGTGCGACGCCCGTGTTCGTCGACATTGAGCCCGACACGCTCTGTATCGACGTCTCGCGCGTCGAGCGCGCCATCACGCCGCGGACGAAGGCCATCCTCGCTGTCGACGTCTTCGGGCACCCGGCCCGCCTCGAGGAGCTCGAGGCCATCGCCAAGGCTCGCGGCCTGCGACTGATCGAGGATTCCGCGGAGTCGCTCGGGTCGTCTCTCGGTGGGCGAAAGTGCGGCTCGTTCGGCGACGCCGCCATCTTCGGCTTCTATCCGAACAAGCAGATCACGACTGGCGAGGGTGGAGCGGTTGTGACGCGGGATGCCGATCTCGCCGCCCTGTGCCGAAGCATGACCGACCAGGGTCGTGGCGACGCGGGCTGGCTGCACCACGTTCGGCTCGGCTACAACTTCCGCATCGACGAGATGTCGGCGGCGCTCGGCTGGTCTCAGCTCTCGCGTCTGCGCGAGATCGTCGCGGTGCGCGCCCGCGTCGCGAGTTGGTATCTCGAACGACTCGCCGCCGTCGACGAGATCGTCTTGCCCAAGGTCGCTCCGGGTGCGGAGATGAGTTGGTTTGTGTTCGTCGTTCGGCTGGGGGAGCGTTTCCAGCGAGCGGATCGGGACCGAGTCCTTGCAACACTCACCGACGCCGGCATCGGCTGCCGCGGCTATTTCGAGCCGATTCACCTCCAGCCGCACATTCGTGAGAACCTGGGTACGGGACCGGGAGACTTCCCGGTCACCGAGTACGTCGGCGACCGGACGATCGCTCTGCCCTTCTACCCGACGATGACCGAGGCCGAGGTCGAGCGCGTCGTGCTGGCACTGCGCGAGGCGGTGGCGTCGTGAGAACCCGGAACGGCTTGCCTCCCTGGGTACGACGCGCCGGTGTCATGGCGCTCGATGCGTCTCTGGTCGTGCTGTCGCTCGCATTCTCGTTCTGGCTGCGCTTCGACACAGCAATTCCGGCCGGCATGCTGCCGGTCCTGTTTGTCAGCCTACCCATCGTGTGCGGCACGAAGCTTCCGATCTTCGTCCTCTTCCGCCTCGATCGACTGAGCTGGCGTCACGTCGACGCGCGGGAGACGTTCGCGATCGTCGTTGCGAGCGCCATCGGTTCCGCGACGTTCGCTCTCATCTTGTTCGTTCTGCGCGAGGTGGGTGTCATTGCCTTGGTCTCCCTGTCGATTCTGGCCATCGACTTCCTGCTCACGTCCCTTGCCGTGGGCGGAGTTCGCTTCTCAGGACGCCTCCTTCATGAGCGAGGAACACGCTCCGGTCGCGCGCGAGGCGCAGGAAGGCGAGCGTTGATCGTCGGGGCCGGCGACGCCGGCGCGCAGCTCGCTCGGGCGCTGGAGCAAGAAAAGTCGGGGTCTATCCGCGTCGTCGGATTCCTCGACGACGATCCGCGGAAGAAGGGCACCGTCGTGCATGGCATTCCCGTCATCGGAACTCGGGCCGAGCTCGGGCGCCTCGTCGAGCAGACAAAGGCTGTGTCGATTCTGATCGCGATGCCGTCCGCGCCGCGCGCCGTCGTGCGGGACACTGTTGCCCTCGCCCGCGGCTCAGGAGTGCCCGACGTGCGCATCGTCCCTGACCTTGCCGAACTGACGGCCGGGACCATCACCACCGCCGAGCTGCGCGAGCTCGAGCCGACCGATGTTCTCCAGCGCGAAGAGGTGACGATCGACGAGCGGCCCATCTTCCGCTTTCTCGGAGGCAAGCGCGTGCTCGTCACCGGTGCGGCCGGGTCGATCGGCGAGGAGCTGTGTCGGCAAGTCCTGCGCTTCGGCGCCTCGCGCCTCATCGCGCTCGACCAGAACGAGACGGGTCTCTTCACGTTGGAGGCCGACCTGCGCCGCCGATTCCCCAGCGCCGACGTGTCCGTGGTCGTCGCCGACGTGCGGGACGCCTCGCGTCTCTCCGCGCTGTTCCGCCGAGAAGCCCCGGCGGTCGTCTACCACGCGGCTGCGTACAAGCACGTGCCGATGATGGAGCTCTTTCCGTGCGAGGCTGTGCGCACGAACGTCGAGGGAACGCGAAACGCGCTCGACGCCGCCCGCGCTGCCGGGTGCGAGGCGTTTGTGCTCATCTCGACCGACAAGGCCGTCAATCCGTCGTCGGTCATGGGGACCACGAAGCGCGTTGCCGAAGCGCTCGTTCGCGATGGCGGCGCCGGGGCGACGCGGGCACTCGCGGTGAGGTTCGGCAATGTGATTGGCAGTCGCGGCAGCGTGCTGGGGACGTTCCAGGCCCAGGTCCGAGCGCGTCAGCCGGTCACCGTGACGCACCCGGCCATGGAGCGGTATTGCATGGTGACGTCCGAGGCGGTCAAGCTCGTGTTGGAAGCAAGCGCCGTGGGTAGGAACGGACAGGTCCTCGTGCTCGATATGGGGAAGCCTGTCAAGATCGTCGACCTGGCACGCGACGTGATTCGCTTCTACGGCCTCGAACCCGACGTCGACATCCCCATCGTCTACACCGGCGTGCGCCCCGGCGAGAAGCTCATCGAGGAGCTCCTGACGGCCGAAGAGGGAACCGACACGACGGACTTCGCGCGTCTGTTCGTCGCGCGACTTCAGGAGCCGCCGGCCCACTGGCGCGACGAGCTCGAGCGCCTCGTGCGCGCCGCGCACGCCGAAGACGAGCAGGCCGTTCGTGAGGCGCTGCAGCGCCTCGTGCCGACGTATCAGGCGACGACGCCAACGATAGAACGTCGGTAGCGTCGCACCTTGTGTGCGACGTTGACGTTAAGCGTGATGGCGGGGACACCGAACGTCGGAGATAGGCTCCGACGCTACAGCGAATCGCGATAAGCACTGACAGTTCGCGAGAACGAGACCACAACCGGACGGAAGTGGCGGAGCCAGAAGCGCGAGCCTTCGATGTTGGCTGTCTCGAAATCGACGGCCAAGCGCACGTACCCCTGCTCGCGTGCCCAGTCGACGGCACGGGCGAGCAGCGACGCAGCGACGCCCGCGCCCCGTGCCTCAGGCAGCACGTAGGCGCCGGTGATGCTCGACGTTCCAAGGTCGACGATCAGATCGCACGCGTCGTCCGTGGCCGGACCCTGAATGAGGTACCCGACGGTGTTCGCTGACGTTTTGGCAATCCAGACAGCGGTTGCGGCGACGCGCAACCGCTCTTCCCACCAAGCAATGTCTTCCGCCTGGCCGGGAACCAGGAAGACCGGAGAGGCCCGCGTGTGCGCATGAAGACGCCGATCGAGTTCCGCCACGGTCTCTGCATCGGCAGGCGTCGCGCGCCGCACGGTGCACGTGCCTTGCTTCGGCGCGACGGAAGCGATCGGCCGCACGGCATCGCAGACTACGCGGCCAAAGCCGAGCCAGGAAACGGTCTCGAACGCAGCCGCGTCGTCTGCCAGGAGGCAGAGAAGGTGCGTCTCGACTGCGCCGGCGGTCCACTCCTCCGCCGCTCTTGTGTAGAGCGCCTCGAGCACGCGTCGCGCAGCCTCTGATCCGATCTCCGGCGCCGTCCCGTTTCCCCACTCGGGAGAGAGCATGCTGGATCGGCCGCCGTAGCGGATTGGCAGAGCGCCGATGAATCCCACGAGACGCCCGTCCGCAACGGCCGCAACTCCCGGGCCGCGGCCGGCCAGCCGCGCGATGCGCGAGGCAAGCGTCTCCGGCGAGCCGCAACGGGTTCCGAGCTCGGGCACGTCGCGCTCCAGGAACGCCAAGCGCGCTGCAACCAGTCGAGCTGCGGCCTCGGCGTGCTCGGCCGTCAGGTTGATGATGGTTGGTTTCACGGACCTCCTTGGATCGGGCAGATCTTATTCGCCCGCGTGGGCGCGCTCACGCAGGATTGGCGTGGAGCGGCAAGGCCAGGTAGGATGCGGAAGAGCCGCGCGCGCGGCCGCCAAAGGAGAATGGTGTGAGCACAGGAAGGATCGTTGGAATCGTGATTGG
>JBFYRA010000117.1:0-15154 GCA_041302485.1 Candidatus Bipolaricaulota bacterium | reverse complement strand
AGGCAAGCCCGTCGCGTTCTTCTGCACGTCAGGCGGAAGCGGAGAGAAGAAAACGTTCGAATCGATGCGCGAACTCTGTCAAGGCGCACGTTCACTCGGCGAACTCGCTGTCCCGCAGGCGGAGCTCAAGTCACCCGATGCGCTCGCTGAACGCGTCTCGCGCTGGGCGAAGGAGATGGCCGCAAAGACCGGGCGGTAGTCTGGCCGCTCGTTGACGGCGGGCCGAGCGGCTGGGGAGAAGCCACCGTCTGGTGGTGGCTTCTCCTCGTCAGCTCATGGGTGCGCGGTGCGGGGCTAGGCGCGGCGCCTAATCGGAGTGGCCGTTCTGCTGGCGCAACACGAGGCTCGCCGCGACAACGGTCAGGACGACAAACGCCAGGACGCCCCCGAACCCAATCGGCTCTTGCCACGGCGCCAGCCCCTTCACCATCACCGCGCGAAGGACGCGGTTCGAGTAGGTGAGCGGCACGAGGTACGACAGAGGCCGTAGCACGGCCGGAATAGCCTGAATCGGCCACATCATCCCCGAGAGCAAGACCGACGGGAGCATCACGAGCGGGAAGAAGACGATGGCCTGCGACTCGGTCTGCGCCATCGCGGAGAGGAGCGTCCCGAGGCCGACGCTTCCCACCGCGAACAGGATCACACACAGGAAAGCCCAGAAAATCGAGCCGTTGATCACAATGTGGAACACAAGGGTGCCGATCGTGAGCACGACGAGCGACTGCACGAGGGCGACGAGCCCGAAGGCAAGGACGTAGCCGAGGATGAACTCGGCTCGACGCACAGGGGACACCCAAACTCGCGCAAAGGTCCCGTCGACCTTCTCACGAACGATCGAGAGAAGCGTCAGAACGGTCGAGATCATCGCCACGACCATGCCCATGATCGCCGGCGCGAAGCTGTCGATGAATCGCACCTCGACGCCGTAGAGGTCCCGAACCTGCACGTCCACGGGCCCGCCCTCTCCAAGGTCCATCAGCGCATCGGCGAGGCTCTTCTGGATCGCCGCTGCGATCTGCGGGTCGGACTCATCGAGTGCGAGGTCGATCCGGCCCTGCGCGCTCGTCGCGACGCCCATCGCAAAGTGGGCATAGTAGAGACTCGTGAACTTGGGCGGAATGCGGATGACTCCCTGGTAGCCCTCTTCCAGCAGGAGCCGCTCTGGATCCTCGCCCGCAGGCAAGACGCGCACGGCGAGCGCCTCATCGGCCGCGAGGCTGTCGAGGATCGACACGGTCAGATCCGTGCCGTCCTCGTCGATGACTGCCACCCTCACGTCCCGAATGTCGCCCGAGAAGGAGTACCCAAACAGGATCATCGCCACGGCCGGGACGAGCAGCATGAAGGCGAGAACGCGGCGATCGTGCCCCAACTGGCGCAGGACCCGCTCGGCAACCGCGCCGATCCGGTGGAGCCTCATCGCGATCCTCCTTCCGCGCGCGTGAGGACGAGGAAGACGTCCTCCATGTCGGGCACCGGGCGCCCGGACTGTTTCGCAGCAATGGACCGAAGCTCGTCGGGAGAGCCTTCGGCAGCCAAGCGGCCGCGCTGCATCAGGCCGACGCGCCGGCAGCGATCGGCCTCGTGCAGGTAGTGAGTCGAGACGAGGATCGTGCGCCCGCGGTCCGAGAGGTCACGGAAGTGGTCCCAGAACTCGGCGCGCAGCGCGGGATCGAGTCCAATCGTAGGCTCGTCGAGGAGCAGAGCGTCGGCCTCGTGAACGAGCGTGCAGGCGAGCGACAGACGCTGCTTCTCGCCGCCCGAGAGCCGGTCGGCTCGCTGATTTCCGCGGTCCGAGAGCTTCATCATCGCAAGAAGCTCGGCCGTTCGCGCCGCGATCCGCCGCCTCGGCATGCCGTACATCTGGCCGAAGAACAGCAGGTTCTCGGCCACCGAGAGATCGCGGTACACGGCTCTCTCCTGCGGCATGTACCCGAACCGCCCCTCCACCTCCCGGCGCTCGCGCGGCATGGCGCGCCCGAGCAGGCTCGCCTCCCCGCCGCTCGGAGTGGCGAGACCGCAGAGCATTCGGATCAACGTCGTCTTGCCCGACCCGCTCGGCCCGACCAGTCCGTAGATCTCGCCTGCCCGAACCCGCAGTGTCAACTCGTCGACCGCGCGCAGGGTCCCGAACGTCTTCACGACGGACACGGCAGCGAAAACAAGCGGCGAGGCGCTCACGACGATGCCTCCTCAGGCGCGGTGAAGAGACTCGGATCGAGCCCCTGATTGACGGCCACCGACTCGTACACGATCGTGTTCCTCAGCGTCCCTGCCTCGTCGTACGTCTCGAGACGCCGGGCCGCGAAGACGCCCTCTGCGACCTCCTCGATGTCGAGGATGCGGACGTCTACCAGGAGATTGCCGTCCGTGTCGTACAAGAGACGGCGACTTGGCACGTACGTTTCCGGGTCGACCCAGAGCTCGATTGAGCCGTAGACCGCGTCTTCCGACCCCCCAACGCCGCGCAGGTGATAGTCGCCGTCTGTTGTGCCCACGAGACTGAACGTGTAGTTCGCCAGTTCGTCTTGGGCGTCGCGCAAGAGCTGGCGAAACGCCAACCACGGCTGCTCGGCGTCGGAGAGGACCGAGAGGTCCTTCGAGTACCACGTCTCGATCGCGGCGATGTACGTCCACATCCGGTCGCCGGCGATGAGCGTAAGGTTCCCCGCGAGGTAGTCGGGAGACCGGTACTCCTGACGCATCTTATCGGGCTGGAGGAGCGAGAGCCGCAGTTCCTGCGTGAGCTTGACCGATCCGTTGTCGTAGGTCTCGACGGTGAGGCGGGCGTCGAAGTCCTCGACGGCGGTGGCGTTCGCCCGCATCCGCGCGATGACCTCGTCCGCCGTGAGCGTCGTCTCTGCTCGAGCGGCGACAGCAAGAACCGCGATGCCCACCATTCCAGCGCAAGAGACGAGATGCCGTTTCATACCTTCTCCTTCCGTCGTTCCTTCGCGTAGCGGCGGCCCTTCTGTGTCAGGAGGCCGTCGTAGAAGATCGTCCTCACGGTGCGCACGATATCGGGAAGCGGAATGCCTCGCGCGAGAAGCACGGACGGAGTGAGCACCGTCTGCACGGCTCCCATGAGCAAGAGCATCCAGTGCTCGGCATGGATGTCCGCCCGCATGTAGCCCTCGGCCTGCGCCTGTTCTACGAGTCCCCTGAACCGCGCGAGGCGCGCGAGGCGAATCGCATCGATCTTCGCCCACAGCTGCGGCGTCACCGACTCGGGTTCGACCTGATTCAGGACCAGCGTCTGCATCATCGGAAGGAACTGCGAAACGTAGTCGAGTGACCGATCGATTCGCTCCATCGCCGGCACGGAGTCGTCGCTCAAGGCCGCGTCCCACCGCGTGAGGTTCTCCTCGATGAACGAGACGAGAATGGCCTCGACGAGATCGTCCTTCGTGGGGAAGCAGCGATAGAGCGTCTTCTTGCTCATCCGCACACGCTCGACGATGGCGTTCGTCGTCACCGCACGTAGGCCCTTCTCCGCGAGAAGTCTGCGGCCGGAAGCAAGGATGCGTTCCTTCCTCTCGCCCATTGACTCCGCAGATACCGCCATGGTATCTCTAGTATCCATGACATGAAGACGATGTCAAGCCCACACAAGAGTGGGGGCCGCCTTGCGGCCCCCTTGGGCGCTGCGTCTCGCCGCGTCTACGGCCTTCCGTCCAGGTACTTCAGCCAGCCCGTCACGCTGACGCCCTCCTTGCTGAACATCCCGGCATAGAGCGGCTCGGCCGGCGGGTTCGACTCCCCACCGCCGCCCACCGTGGCAACGAGGGCGCCCAACTCCTTCGAGCGGCGCATGCCTTCCGCGATCACCGCCTTCGCCAATCCCCGTCGCTGGTGCTCGGGCATCGTGCCCACAGGCTCGCAGTACGTCGAACGAGTCACGTCGTCGTACCACACGGTCGCGAACGCCGCGATCTCGCCGGTCGGCGCCTCGGCAATGATGTCGAGATCGCGCCGGTACATGGGAGCCCGCATCGCGTTGTGGAGCCATGTCCAGCCGTCGTATTTCCAGTTGGGCTCGTCGGGATGGAAGGCGCGCCAGCTCGCCCAGCTTCGCTTCTTCAGGTCTTCCTCGTCGGCCCGCATCGCGCGGATCGAGTACCCCTCCGGAACGGGCGCGTCGGGGATCGGCAGCGCCAGATCGCGCTTGCGCTCGATCTGCTGCCAATCCGCGCGCCGCGCGTGCCCCCTCTGCGCGAGCAGTTGGGTCCGCATCACGTCCGCATCCTGAGCCGAGACGCTGATGAACGATCGCCCGGACGTAGTCCCTACACCGGCCAGCTCACGCTCGGCAACGTCGAGCATCTCCTCTTCGAGCGCCGGAGTCCGAGACCGTGGGTCCACCTGCAGGAACACGTGCCCGCGACCCTCACAGTTGAGGACCGCCGCGAGCTCGCCGCCAGCTGCTTCCCAGAGGAGCACGTCCGTCTCGAGCTTCCCGTCTCCGCAGTTCATGATCCCGTGCCAGCGCCACCAATCGAGCCGCGCCGCCTGCCAGGAATGCTCGGTCCGGGCGTTCCGCAGGTACACGTCCCGCAGGAACTGGCGGATCGCCCAGTAGTCATCCTCTTTCTCGTATCGTCGCATCTGAAGCTTCATGTCTCTCCTCGGTTCTCAAGACGCCATCGCTACTTGTCGGACGTGCTGCCGAAGTACTTGAGCCACGGCACTGTGCTCACTCCGTCCGTGGCGAACATCGCGGCGTACAGACCGTCAGCGGCCGGGTTCGACGCGCCGCCGCCGGCGACCGACGCCGTTCGCGCTCCCATGCTCCGGGCGCGGCGCATGCCCTCGGCAAGGACGGCTCTTGCCAATCCCTTGCGCTGATGCTCCGGCGCCGTGCCGACAGGCTCAAAGGTGCAGACTCGCAGGGCGTCGTCGTACCAGACTGTGGCGAACGCCGCAATGTCACCCGACGGTGCCTCGGCCACGAGGTCGAGGTCGCGCCGGTAGAGGGGCTCGCATTCGATGTGCCGATAGCTCGAGTCCGCGTAGTCCGTGTCATCGGGTTCGTCCGGATGAAAGGCCCGCCAGCTCGCCGCCCTCCTGCCTCGCGCATCCTCCTCGGTAGGGTGCATCGCACGGATCCGGTATCCGGTGGCGAGCGGCACATCGGGAATCGGAAGCGAGAGGTCGCGCGTGCGCGGGGTCTCCTGCCAGTCTGCCTTCCGCTCATAGCCGCGGCGCGCGAGAAGCTCCGTTCGCATCGCGTCGGCATCCTGCGCCACGACGACCAGGACGGGGCGCCCGGACGCCTTCCCGATCGTGCGGAGCCTCTCTTCGGCGACCGACACCATCTCCTCCTCGATCGCGGGCGTCCGGAATCTCGGATCTATCTGAAGGTATGCCCATCCGCGCGACTCGCTGTTGAGCACCGCAGCGAGTTCGCCGCCCTGTGTCTCCCACAGGAACACATCCGTGTCGAGCGCCCCATCTCCGAGGACGGGCATTCCGAAGAACCGCCAGTAGTCGAGCCGTTGGGGCAGCCAGGAGTGCTCGCGCCTCCCGTTGCGCATGTAGATGTCTCGTAGGAACTGCCGAATCGTCCAGTAGTCGTCTTCGTCCCGGAAGGGACGCATTTCAAGCTTCATCGTCCATCCTCTCTCACAGCATCGTCCCGCGCCGAACGAGCGATGTGCGCCCGTCGGCAAGTGCAGCGGCAACAAGCGGACGGAGATGAAGACCGAAGCGAGCTGTTCGCGATCGTCCCGAAGTACGGACAAGACGCTGGATGGAGCGCACTCACACAGAACTGGCTACGGCCTTTCGGTCCGTCCTGACTACCCGACCAGTTCCACCTGAGTTCGTCTCCTTCTCCTTGTCTTGTCAGGGACAAGGACCACCCCACCGCATGGGTGAGGACCGCGCCGTAGTTTCCGGCTGTGGGCCGGCGACGCGAGATGGCGCAGTATCCGACACGGGCGAACGGGCGTCAAGCCGCGCAGAGCGCGACGGAACCAGGTAGGCTCTCCGGCATGAGGGTCTTCTCGCTTGCCGCCGTCGTCGCGATCAACGCGTTCATTCTCGTCCGGTACGTCTGGCTGATCCGTCGAAAGAAGATCCAGCCGGCGCTCGCGATGTGGGTCTTCTTCACGATCGCCGTCGTCGGCAGCTTCGTGACCTATCTCTCGGAGGGGACGTACAGCCCGCTCGACAACATCCTCAACACGTCGGACATCGCTCTGGTCGGAACCGTGTCGATCGTCATCTGGTTCTGGGGCGACAAGAGCTCGCGCTTCACGCGCTTCGACCTCGGCTGCCTCGGAGCCGTGGCCCTGATCCTCATCTTCTGGGGCTTCACGCGCCAGCACGCCGCCGCGCACCTCGCGATCCAGGCCATCTTGGTCATCGCCTACTTCCCTGTCGTGAAACGGATCTGGCAGGCGGATCGCAACACCGAGTCATTCGCGGCGTGGATCGGCATGCTGCTCGCCGCGGCCCTGTCGCTCCTATCGAGTAAGGGCTGGCTCGCGACCGTGTACGCGGTGCGCGCCGTCGTCTGCACCGGGTCGCTGCTTCTCCTGATGCTGCGTGCAAGGCGACGGGAGCGTGGCCGCTCCGAGTCGGGCGCGTCTCCGCCGTCTAGCCTCGCGCCGTGATGTCGCGCCCGGCGCGCAGTTCCTTCTCGTAGACGAGCTGGGTGCGGAAGGCCGCGAACCCGGCGCGCTCGTACAGGCGAAGGGCGCCGCTCGCGTTGCCGCTGTCGACCATGAGCTCGGCCGATGTGCATCCGCTCGTCCGAAGCTTGCCGAGCGCCGCGCGAAGCAGCGCCGAGCCGAGTCCGCGCCGTCGCCACGCCGGGCAGACGGCGAGGCTTGCCACCACGCCGCGCGATCGATCGAGCGGAAGATGCCACCGTCCCAGGGCGTAGCCGGCGATCTTGTCGTCCGCCCAAGCGAGCGTCGACAGCTTTGGATCAATGCCCTCAGCGTGAGTCCGGAGCCAGCCGCGCCACATCTCCTCTTCTTCCTCAACCGACACCGGGACATGGCCCCAGTGATCGGCAAACGCCTCGCGGCTCGCCGCCGCGAGCGGCCGGAAGTGGCATTCGGGATCGAGGTCGGTCAGGCGGAGACCGGCGGGCCAGACCGGCGCTTCAGGCTCCGTCGCGAGGCCGGCACGCATCCGGTGCATGGCCCGCTCCGGCACGAGGCCGCGTGCTTCGTAGGCGTAGCGGCGTTCCTCGTCGTTCTCGAGAGCCCAGAGGGTGAGGTAGGTGCGAAGACCCGCTTCGGCGCCGCGTGTCGCGTCTCTCGCGCGCTCCTCAAGCCAGTCGACAAGGAGCCCCCACGTCTCCATGTCGGCGGACGCGCCGAGCCCGACGGTCACCCAGCCCGTCGCGTTGACATACGGGTCCCCGGGCATTTCGAGTCCGGCCCAGCCACAGACGGCGCCTGCGCGGTCGACGAGCGCGCGCAGGTCGCGCTCCGGAACGACCCGCGGGTTCTCCCACTCCGCGGCCAGCCCTGACTCCGTAGCCGAATCCTCGCCCGTCAGGCGGCGATAGCGGTCGTTGATCAGGCGCACGAGCGACGGGACGTCGTCCAGACGCGCCGAACGGAGAGACCAGCCAGAGCTTGACACGATGGGGCCGCCTTTCGCACTCCAAGAAGCAGATGGCCAAGGCTACCTGGAGCGCGAGTGACTCTCAACCGATCGTCGCGGGAGACCCCGAGCGGCGCGCTACCATCGCTCTCCCCGCGGTCTCCCCAATAGCTCGCGGAAGAGTCCTCGCCAAGGAGGCCCGAATGAAGAAGATGGTGGCGTACTGCGGCCTCGTGTGTACCGATTGCGACGGCTACCTCGCGACGCAGAAGGGCGATCGCAAGGCTCTCGAGGAACTGGCGCGCAAGGCGAAGGCCGACTTCGGCGTCGACACAACGGCCGACGGCTGCATGTGCGATGGGTGCCTCCCGACGGGCGGGCGGAAGATCGGCTACTGCGCGATGTGCGAGATCCGCGCCTGCGCGGTCGCGAAGAAGCTCGAGAACTGCGCACATTGCGCTGACTACGCTTGCGAGAAGCTCACCGCGTTCCTCGGGCTGGCCACCCAAGCGAAGCCCGTCCTCGACGCCATCCACGCCTCGCTCCAGGTCTGACGTCTCGCCGGCGCACCCACATCCGACACCCCTTGGCCCGCCGGCGGTCGCTGGCGCGCATGCCGCGTGTATACTTAGGGTATGAACGGCGACGTCTTCTCCCAGCTCAAGCGGCGGATCCTGCTGGCCGAGTACCGCCCCGGGCAGGCGCTTCAGGAGCAGGAGCTGGCCGAGGAGTTCGGAGTCAGCCGGACGCCGATCCGCGAGGCACTCATTCGCCTCCAGGCCGAAGGCCTCCTCGTGATGGTCCGCGGGCGCGGCGCCCGTGTCGGCGAGCCGAGCGTGCGCGAGCTCAAAGAGGCATGCGAGCTTCGGCACCATCTCGACGGGCTCGTCGGAAAGCTTGTCCCGGAGCGCGTCACGCCGGATGAGCTCGCCGCGATGAAGCGGCTCCTCAAGCGCATGAAGGGTGAGAAGGAGACGGCTGCCCTGCGCGCCCTCGACCTCGAGTTCCACGAAGCCATCGACCGGGCGACGCACAACGAGCTTCTGCGCCAGACGCTCGAAGCGCTGCGCAACAAGGTCGCCAGGATCTGGGATCTCTCGGTGCCCGCGGGAAAGGACCGCTACTTCGCGGGGATCGAGAAGGAGTTCGGCGAGTTCGTCAAGGCGGTCGAACGGAAGGACGGCGACGAGTGCGCACGGATTCTCCGCGCCCATCTCGCGCGGTACATCGACCAGATTCTCGCCATCAGCCACTAGCCGATGGCAGAGCAAGATAGAGAAAGGAACGATATGAGAGAGCGGACGGTCGCGGAACCCTACAAGATCAAGATGGTCGAGCCGATCAAGATGACCACGCGCAAAGAGCGTGAGGCCATGATCCGCGAGGCCGGCTACAACACGTTCCTACTCAAGAGCGAGGACGTGTACATCGACCTCCTGACGGACTCAGGAACCTCGGCGATGAGCGACCGTCAGTGGGCGGGCATGTTCCTCGGCGACGAGGCCTACGCCGGCTCGAAGAACTTCTACCATCTCGAACAGGCCGTCCGAGACATCTACGGGTTCCAGCACACCGTTCCGACGCACCAGGGCCGCGCCGCCGAGCACATCACGTCTCAGCTTCGCATCAAGCCCGGGCAGGTCGTGCCGATGAACATGTACTTCACGACCACGCGCGAGCACGTCGAGCGCGCCGGAGGCCTCTTCTTCGACTGCATCATTGACGAGGCGCACGATCCGCAGAGCCCTCACCCGTTCAAAGGAAACGTCGACCTCAAGAAGCTGCAGAAGCTTGTCGACGAGAAGGGCGCCCAGGCCATCGCGTACCTTTCCGTCGCCCCGTGCGTGAACATGGCCGGCGGGCAACCGTTCTCGATGGCCAACCTGCGCGAGGTCGCCGCGTGGGCAAAGAAGTACAAGCTTCCAATCATCTTCGATGCCACACGTGCACTCGAAAATGCCTACTTCATCCAGCAGCGCGAGACCGGCTATGCCGGGAAGTCGGTGCGCGAGATCCTGCGCGAGATGATGAGCTACGGCGAAGGCTGCACGATGTCGTCGAAGAAGGACAACCTCGTCAATATCGGGGGATTCCTCGCCACGAACAACGAGGACTTCTTCATCAAGGCCAAGGAGATGGTCGTCGTGTTCGAGGGCCTGCACACGTACGGTGGGCTCGCCGGACGCGACATGGAGGCGGTCGCGCGGGGGATCGAGGAGATGGTGGACGACGCCTACATCGCGAGCCGCGTTCGCCAGGTGGAGTACCTCGGCAAGCGCCTGCGCGACGCCGGCGTGCCGATCGTCGAGCCCGTCGGCGGACACGCCGTGTTCGTCGACGCCAAGCGCTTCCTGCCGGACATGCCGCAGGACCACTTCCCGTCCCAGGCGTTGGCCGCCGCGCTCTACGTCGACAGCGGCGTACGAAGCATGGAACGCGGCATCGTCAGCGCCGGCCGCGACCCGAAGACCGGCGAGCACCGCCGCCCGAAGCTCGAACTCGTCCGCCTCACCATCCCGCGCCGCGTCTACACGAACCTGCACATGGACGTCGTGGCCGAGAGCTGTCAGGCGTTACTCGAGGACCGCAAGTCCGTGAAGGGCCTGAAGATGATCTATGAGCCGGAGAGCCTGCGCTTCTTCCAGGCGCGGTTCGAGCCGCTCAGATAGAGGCTGGGCTGAGGCAGGCGCCAGCGGGAGACCGCCGGCGCCTCTTCTTTCCGGTCACATCGTGTCGACGCCCGTCGGCGTGAGCCAACCCTTCGGGATCACTACAGCGAACACGCACGAGCCCTTGCCTTCAAGCATCGTCTCGACCAAGCGCACCTCAGGTGTCTGGCCGAAGACGATCGCCCACTCCTGGGCATACCAGCCGCCAGAGCAGTGGCAGAATGTGCGCGAGACGGGCTTGTCGTTCAGGATCGCGTCGCGCACGAGTGGGCAGAAGCAGGCCTGATATCGCTTCTCTTCAGACGTCGCCGCCTTCTCGTACTCTTCTTGCCGGGCCGGTCGACGGCGAATCATGAGCAAGGGCTCGGGACCCGACTCGTCGATCCAGTACTGGCCTCCAAGCAGTTTCTCGCTTGTGATCTTGGCCACGAGCTGGCGCAGGTCGCGTCCCGACTCCTTCAGCGCCGCCTCCATGACCATGCCGCTTTGCACGATGTAGTGATGGGCACAGCCATTCAGAATACAGGCCCGCGCGCGCTCGTCCTTCACCTCGCGATCGAGCCGCTGGACGGCCGCATGGACCCACTCCGCGGCCCGCTTCCCGTCAAGAGCCTCCGCCAGGCCTTCGCTTCCCGCCATCACCCGCTGCGCCGCTTCGGGCCCGGCGAAACGCCGCGTGCCGGCATCGAGCGCCTCGAGCCAGATCGGCATGTGGTATGGGTACTGCACTTCCGTGACATACCGCTCCGCTCGGTCTCCGTGCGTCTCGGCGCCCTCGTGGTAGATGAACCTCTCCGGATCGTCGCCGACGAGCACGTCGCGCCCTCCGACGAATTCGGCGAACTCGCGGCGGGTGTCGATGAGGTTCGTGCCCTCCGGGCCTCCGATGACTGGGCCGACGTGCGTGAAGGCGAACATCGGCAGCGCGGGAAGCACCTTCAGCGAGAATCCCTCGCGCGCCACGGCCCGCGCCACCGGGAACGCAATCTCGACATCGATCTTGCCGTCTTTCGGGAAGCCGAGCCGGAGCGCCATCGCCGGCCCCGCGAGGACGTCCACGATCGAGGGTCTGATCTCGGCAATCGCGGCCAGGATCTCCGCCTGCCCCGCGAGCCGCCGGCGCGTGCTGAGGACGCGCAACGGTTCGACTTGCTTGACGGCAACTTCGGGTTTCTTCATGACGCGTTCTCCTCCAACACAACGCAGCGCACCGTCGCAGTGCCTGCCGGATGGCTCCTGTTGCACCCGCGCGGCCAGCTTTCCAGCCGCCGACTCATCGTCGGCGGCCAGCGTCTCGCCACCGTCGCTTGACGTTGCACCGCCTTGGCCTGCGCCCCAGAATCGTGACATGCTCGAACTTCGATCCGTCGACCGACAGAAGATCCACGCTGCGTTCCTCGAAGCGTTCGCCGACTACTCGATGGGTTCTCCCGCCGGTCTTCCGGAAGAGCGGCTCCTCTTGCGCATGCGCAAGAATGTCGTCGACTTCGATCTGTCGGTGGGAGCCTACGAAGACGGACGGATGATTGGCTTCACGCTCATCGGTGTTGACACGTGGGGGGGCGCCGTTTCAGCATACGATGCGGGAACTGGGATCTTCCCCGCGTTTCGCGGTCAGGGACTGGCGCGGCGGATGCTCGACCACGCGTTACCCGCTCTGCGCGAGCGTGGCGTGGAACGGTTCGTGCTCGAGGTCCTGCAGACGAATGAGCCCGCCATCAAGGCCTACCGAAAGGCGGGATTCACCACGACGCGGGAGTTGCGATCCTACGTCGCGGACGTCGCGCTACTCGCATCGTGCGGAACGTCGGACTTCGCGCTGCGCACGATCTCTAGCGCGCAGTTCGAGGAAGTTGTCGCGGACATGGACTGGCCTCCCTCGTTCGAGAATCGCGTCACGGCCATCCGGGCCATTCCCGACGCCGTGTCGCTCGTCGGAGCATTCGACGGCAACTCGTGCGTGGGCGTCTACGCCTACTCCGCTCCGCTTCGCTGGCTCTTGTCCGTCTTCGTCGCGCGACCCCATCGGCGATGCGGCGTCGCCCGCGCTCTCTTCGCGCACGCCGCCGCCGGCGTGCCGGAAGGCGTGACGCGGCTCGCGGCACTGAACGTCGACGGCAGCGACCTTGGAATGCAGGAGTCGCTCGCCCACCTGGGGTTCGGGAAGCTCGTGGATCAGTTCGAGATGGAGCGCCTCGTCTCCTAGGCGCCTGGCAAGCAGGCGCCCGTGCGCGACGCGTCGTGAGCGGTCGAGCGCGCGCCCCAAGCAAGGCGGGCCCGCGCACTCGCGAGCCCGCTCTCATCTATTGCAGCCCTCACGGGCCGAGGCGGATCAGGCCTTCTTCTCGGCCTGCTTCGCCTTCTTCGCCGCGCGCTTCTCTTTCAACGTCTTCTGCGGCGCTTTCTTGTTCGATGCCTTCTTGATGTCTTGGTCTTTCGCCATTGCGATCCTCCCCCACCGAGACGCTGTCCAGTTACCCGCTCGCTAAACCGCGCGAGGATACCACGATCACACGCCGGATGACAACGCCCCGCAACGCTTCGCCTACGGAGTTCGACAGCTCTTGATGATGTAGCCGCCTGACTTCTCGTCCCGTTCGAGCTCGAGGATGCCTTGCGCACCCGCTTCTTCGAGCAGCTGGCCGAAGGAGTTGAATCCGTAGTACGACTCGGCGAACCCCGGCTTCCGCCTCTTCAGGGTCTGCTTGATCATCGAACCCCAGATGTTCTCGCCCTCGCCGCGCTCCTCGAGCAGCGCCTCGTACGTTTCGGCGACGAGGGTCCACGCCTCGCGCTTCTTGTCTTCCACCGGCGCTGGGGCCTTGGGTGTACGGGTTCCCGTCGACTTCTTCGCCGGCGGACGGCGCGTCGTCTTGGCCTCGGGGCGCTTCCGCCGCGCGAGATCGTCGTAGAAGATGAACTCGTCGCAGTTGGCGACGAGCAGGTCGGCCGACGAGTTCTTGACGCCCATTCCAATCACGGTCTTGTTGTTCTCGCGGAGCTTGCTGACGAGCGGCGAGAAGTCGGAGTCGCCGCTGATGATCACGAAAGTATCGACGTGCGTCTTCGTGTAGCACATGTCGAGCGCGTCAACGACCATCCGGATGTCAGCGGAGTTCTTGCCCGACTGCCGCACGTGGGGAATCTCGATCAGCTCGAACGACGCCTCGTGCATTGCGCTCTTGAACTCCTTGTAGCGCGCCCAATCGCAGTACGCCTTCTTGACGACGATCGACCCCTTGAGAAGAAGACGTTCGAGCACGTCGTCGATATTGAAATCCGGGTAGTTCGCCTCGCGAACTCCGAGCGCGATGTTCTCAAAATCGAGGAACAGCGCCATGTTCGTCTCGGCGGCATTCCCGGCCGCCACAGACCCTCTGTCCATCCTCACCCCCGTTTGTGCCGTCCGGCGTCTCTTACGCGGACTGCAGCAGCTTGCTCAGGCGCTCGACGGCGCGCGCAATTCGATCCTCGCGGCCGGCGCCCATCCAGTTCACCACATCGGAGCCGAGCACCCTCGCCCCCTTCGCCTCACAGAGTTTCCGCATCTGACGCGCAGCGCGGTTGCCGCCGAGCCAGCGATACGGGAACGCTTGGGTCACCAGACACGCCACGCGCTTCTTCTCGAGCGTCGGAACGGCCGCCAAGGCCGCCACCATCACCGGCGAGAGCGAGAACGCCTCGACGGAGGACCCAAAAACGAGAGCATCGTACCCGGCAAGGCTGGGCAGAGGGGCAAGCTGGAAGGTCCTAGTACCCTGCGCTCGCTCGCCGGCAAGCTTCACTTCCTCAAGCGAAGCGCGCTGCCCGGCCGCGGACAGCGCCTCCTGAAGCTTCGCGGCAACTGACCTCGTATTCCCTGTCTGTGAGTAGACGACGATCCCGATGTTCATCCGCACCCTCCCCAAGAGCCCTTCCGTGCTATCGTACGCCAGTCTGTCCTCTACATCCCAATCGCTTTGGCGACAACCGTACGAGAATCGCTCACGCCTTTCGGGCCGTCTCGTCTCGCGGGAACAGCTTGGAGATTGCCCATCGCTTCGCCCGACGCGCCGCCAGCCGGAGCGCGCTCCGCAGATCCCGACCCACGCTCCGCTCCTCGGCAAGCCGGGCCGGGGCAGAAGGGCGACCGGGGAATCACGCGCAAGACGAAAGAGCGATTGGCCCGAGCTCAACCAACGCCAGCTCGGAGCGCCACGCCCATCGAGCCCAGGAGGAATGCCGTCGTCGCCACGGTGACAAGCCACAGACGCCGATCGATGGAGAACATCGGGAGTCCCATCAATAGGATGGACCCGAAGAAGAGGACGAGGTACGGGATGAGGATCGCCGGACGCGCCGGCGACCGGAACTCCGTTGGCATGGCGTAGTCGACGACGGCCATCAGCACAAGGAAGGCGAGGAACACCGTGGGGCCGGCCAACGCAAGCCAGCCGGCTCTGGCGTGAGCGAGGGCCACGAGAGCAGCCAGGGCAGGAAGTCCCAGCGCGAGGATCCCGTACCCGAGGGCATGGTTTGCCGCCATGCTGCCACGGTGCAGGCGCGAGAGGAAGCCCGCGGCCTGCAAGACGTTGACGGCATTCACGACGCCCCAGACGGTGAGCGACGCCCACCATGGACCGAGCGCGCGACCGGACATGTCCCCTTCACTCCTCTCGTCGATGGCGGCCGCCCCTGCACGACCGCCTACTGCGGCAATGACGCAAGGTGCTTCACCATCACTAGACAGGGATTGGCATCTCCCCACTCATCCGTCTCCTCTAGCTCGCGGAATCCCATGCGCTCGTAGAACCCACGGGTCTTCTCGTAGTGAGCGTCCGGCCGCGCCGGCGACAGCGTCTTCACGCGCAGGAACTCAACCCCTCGTCCGCGAAGAACTCGTTCGGCGAACTCCACCAGCCCACGCCCGCAGCCTCGCC
>JBFYRA010000106.1:0-14576 GCA_041302485.1 Candidatus Bipolaricaulota bacterium | reverse complement strand
CCGGCTCCGCCGAGATGGTCGATGCCGCGGGCCACCGCGGCGTTGACGTCATCTCTCGCGTAGGTCGAGCATCTCACGACGGCGACGCGGCTCATCGCGCGCCTCCGGTTCGGCAGACGCCCACTTCATCTTCGCAGCACGGACCGTCGCGGCTCTCGAGCTCGAGCGTCGAGTGGCCAATCCCGAACTGCCTGAGCTCGTCCTTCACTCGGCGCCGCAGTCCGGCGACCTGCGTGTAGTCACCCATCTCGGCCATGACGACATGCCCGGTGAGGACGTGGTGTTCGCCATCCTGCGACCACACATGAACGTGATGCACGTCACAAACGCCGGGGACACCGCGGATCGCGTCCTCAACCTCTGCGAGCGTGATCCCCGCCGGGACTCGCTGCAGCAGGATTCCTAGCGTCTCTCGGAGCCGCTTCGCCACGTTCCAGAAGACGAACGCCGTGATCGCGATCGACAGGATGGGATCAAGAATCGGAAGGTCGAAGAACATCATCACGAGCGCGGTCACGAGCACGGCCACCCAGCTCAAGACGTCTTCGAGAAGGTGCCACGTCACGAGGCGCTCGCCGAGCGACCGGCCGCCGTGCATGCGTAGCGCGGCGATGCCGTTCGCCGCGATGCCGACCCCGGCGAGGATCAGCATGCCCGTTTCGTTCGTCGCCTCCGGATGGAGGAGTCGGGGCACCGCCTTGACCAAAACGACAACTCCTCCCCCCAAGAGAAGAATCGACATGACGAGCGCACTGAGCAAAGAGAACCGACGGTATCCAAACGTGTAGAGCTCGTCGCCCGCACGGCGCGACACCCGCTGGAAGTGCCACCCCAAGCCAAGCGCTAGGCAGTCTCCAAAATCGTGCAGCGCGTCGGACACGACGGCCATGCTGTTCGTCCAGATTCCCCCGGCCGCCTCGATCAATGTGAACGCGAGGTTCAGGAAGAATACGAACCCTATCCGGCGCTCCGCCGCCGATGCGTGGTCGTGCACTCGCTGACTCCGTCGCATCGCTGTGTCGTCGTCCCGCTCGCGGGCGCTCACGACGATTCGACCAGGTACTTCAGAAAGTCCTGGAACCTCTGCTCGAGCTTCTTCGACTCCACCGAGTAGTAGCGGTTTTGGGCGTCGCGTCGGACCGCGACGAGATCTTGCTGCCGGAGAACCTGAAGATGACGCGACACGGTCGGCCCCGCGAGTTCGAGCGCCGCAGTCAACTCATCGACCGACATCTCCCCATTCTGCGAAAGGAGCCTAAGGATGGCCGTTCTGGAGCGGCTGGACAAGGATTTGAAGAATGCGGCATGCGGGTCGGTCATTCCGTTCCTCCTACACCGGCCCGTCGCGTGACTACGCCACTTGACAGGGCCTTATCTCTGAGTATAATGCCAATTGCGCATGTAGGCAAGTGCGCAATTAGCAAGTCACCGAAGGAGGTGGCCAGGATGACCAAGAAGCCCGCGAAGCCCGCGGCGAAGAAGCCCGTGGCGAAGAAGCCAGCGAAGCCCGCTCCGAAGAAGGGGAAGTAAGCTGGATTGAGACGACAGCAGCCTCCATACAAGCCCACCGAGAGTCCGAGGCTGCTGTCCTCTTTGTAGGGACGAGCGCCGCAAGGCGCTTTCTTCTTGGTGCGGACCCATGAACGACATGCTGCGAGTGGGCCTGGCTCTCGGATCGGGCGGCGCCCGCGGAGCGGCCCACACAGGAGTCCTGAAGGTTCTTGAGCGGGAGAAGATCCTCCCGACCGTCGTTACGGGATCGAGCATCGGATCCTTGATCGGCGCCGCCTACGTCACCGGGATGCCGACCGCAGACATGGAGAAGGAATGGCTCGCGATCGGCATGTCCAAGGTTCTGCGTGGCTTCATGCCGACGTTCCCAAGCGCCGGGCTCAGCTCGGGGCACGAGCTGCGAAAGTTGCTGCTCGGGCTGTTCGGAGACGTCGCGATCGAGGATCTTCCGATGCCGTTCGCTGCCGTGGCCTGTGACATCGATACGGGCGAACCTGTCGTGATCACGACAGGACCACTGGTCGACGCGATCCTCGCCTCGACCGCGATTCCCGGCATCTTCTTCCCCGTTCGGCGCGATGCAAGGATCCTCGTCGACGGTGGGATGATCGACCCTGTCCCGGTGAGCGTCTGTCGATCGCTCGGCGCCGACGTCGTCATCGCAGTGGACATCACCGCGCGACCCGCGCCGACGACAGCGAGCGGGCGAAACGTGTGGAACCGCATCGGCAGTCACGTGCACGATGGACTCAAACAACAGACGTGGCTGCCCGCGAGCCTCACCGAGTGGCTCGACGGAGCGTTTCGCGAGCGGCCCGAGCGGCCTCTGCCAGGGCTGTACAGCATTCTCAACCAGTCGATCTCGATCCTCCTCCAGGAGATCGTTCGCCAGCGGCTGACCCTCGATCCGCCGGAGGTGCTCATCCGCCCGGAACTCTCGTTGACGATCCTCGGTTTTCGCCAGGCGCGAGAGGGCATCGCGGCCGGCGAGCGGGCGGCCGAGGCCGCACTGCCCGAGTTGCGGAGAGTCCTCGCCGAGCGCGCAGAGCACTGAGTTGCCGGACCTCGCTGGAGCGCCGATGATCTCTGCCGGGTGATCTGATGATCGGCCGAGTTGGACTCCTGCTCTTTGCGCTGATGGCTTCGTCTGCGGCTCTGTGCCTGGCCACTCAAGACGTCGAGGATCCGGCAGTCGTGGTCTTCTATCGTGAGGGCTGCGAGGATTGCCTGCGTATGGAGCCGGTGCTGAGGGAGCTCGAAGCGCTCCATCCTGATCTTGGGTTTCGCTACATCGAGGGGGCCGACCCGGACGCGCCACTCATGTGGTCGCTCGCCACGGCGTACGGCGTGATTCCAGCGCAGTTCCCGGTGATCTTTGTCGGCAAGACGGCGATGGTCGGCGCCAGCCGCGCAAACGAGCTCCAGCTGCGGGCCGCCGTCGAAGCCTGCGCCCGGTCTTCTTGCCCTTCGCCGCTCGACCGGCTCCGGCCCGCGGGGATTCCGTGGCTCACGATCCTTCTCGTCGGACTGGCAGTCGTCGTGCTCGCGGTGGCCTTCCTCGCATGACCGTCGCGCGCCTTACCGTGCTGCGGGCGATGTCGCGAGATTCGCAACCGCTTCGAGCGTCGCGCGGATCTCTCGCTCCACCGCCGCTCGAACGAGATCCCGATGCGGGTGGTGATCGCCCGCCGCCGCAGCGCGCGCGTCCCCGTCGATGGCAACGACCGCTCCGGTGCGGACGCGGCGCATCGAGCCGACAATGAACAGAGCCGAACATTCCATCTCGACGCAGATCGCGCCCGCCGCAGCGTAGGTCTCGAAGCCGAGATCGAGGACACCTCGATAGAACGCGTCCACCGAGAGGCCGATGCCGCGATGGGCGCGTCCCCCGGCTGTCCGGCACGCCGTCCACAGCGCCGCCGACACGTCGGGGTCCGCGACCGCCGGCATGTCGAGCGGGACAAGCTGTCGCGACACGCCCTCGCCGCGAGCGGCGCCGATCACGACCACAAGATCCCCCGCGCGAACGTCATCGGAGAGCGATCCTGCGGTGCCGACGCGAATCAGCGTCCGAGCGCCGGCGCGGATCGCCTCTTCGTAGGCGATCACGGCGCCTGCCGCGCCAACGCCGGCCGAAGTAACGGCCACGTCAACTCCGCGGTAGGTCCCTCGATACGTGTGGTACTCACGGTTCGCGGCAAGCAGCCGCGCATCGGCGAGACTCGCCGCGATCCATTCCGCGCGCTTCGGATCGCCAGGCACGAGGACGATGTCGGGCAGGTCGCCCGGCTTGAGCAGGAGATGAGGCAGGACGTCGGTCATACGTAACCTCCGCCGCCATTCTACTCCGCTCCGAAGACGGGGCGGACCTCCGCAAGCGGAGTTGCCCGAACCCGAGCCCGCCGTGTAGTGTCGGCCCAGCATGGGAAACGTCCTCCGCGTCGGCCTGCTCGCAGACACGCATATTCCCAATCCTTTGCCCCGCCTTCCCGCAGCGCTGCACACGGCGTTCGCCGGCGTCGACTGCCTGATCCACGCGGGAGACCTCGTCGCGCTGTCGGTTCTCGGCGAACTCGGCGAGATCGCCCCGACAAGCGCCGTGGCCGGGAACTGCGACCCGCCGGAGGTCGCGAGCCGACTCCCCGAGCGAACGACTCTCTCGCTCGCCGGCCGGCGCGTCGGCGTCCATCACGGGCACCAGCGCCAGGTCTTGCAGAACCAGTACGTCGGCTGCGGCTACGACGCGCCGGAGTTCGACCTGTTCTACCAGGCCATGTCGACCCAGCTTCCGAACTGCGATGTCATCGTGTTCGGGCACTTTCACGCCCCTGTCGTGAAGGCGTGGCGTGGCATTCTGTTCGTCAACCCGGGCTCGATCTCGCCGCCACACGCGCGACCGACGTACGCGGTTCTCGAGATCGGAGCGCAGGTCAAAGCTCAGGTTCATCTTCTCGCCTAGCGCTCGAGCGCGCGGTGTGTGTCGACAGCGCGTGACCGGCGGGCTATCCTCGACAAGGAGGAGACTGGCAGGAGCTGGAAGGGACACCATGAAGAGCGTCGATCGAGATCTGTTCCGGGGAGAGAAGGTGCGGCTCGCCTGCCTGCGCAAGGAGGACGCCGCGGAGATGGCGGAGTGGACCCAAGACTCGGGATACCTTCGGCTTCAGGACACTGAGATCGCTGCAATGGAGACCCCCGACGAGGTCGCCGCGTTCATCGAACGGGAGAGCGAGTCCTCGACCTCTTACCCTTTTGCCATTCGTCGTCTCGCCGATGACGCTCTCATCGGGTCGGTCGGGCTCTTCGACATCGCGTGGGGCAATCGCACGGCGTGGGTCGGAGTCGGCATCGGACGACGCGACGACTGGGGCAAAGGCTATGGCAGCGAGGCGATGGAACTCGCGATCCGCTATGCGTTCGACGAGCTGAATCTCCACCGCCTGCAACTCACGGTGATCGACTACAACCCCCGCGCGCAGAAGATGTACGAGAAACTCGGTTTCGTGCGCGAGGGCGCGTACCGCGAGTTCGTCGAGCGCGACGGAGCGCGGCACGATCTCCTGTTGTACGGCCTGCTTCGCCCCGAGTGGCGCGCGCAGCGGGGCGACTCCGCGTGATGCGCCCCGTCGACCTTGGGTTCTGGGACGCAATCGATCGCCTGGTCGCCGAGTGTCGACTTGTGATCGATCGCCCGGCCGGCAGCCGCCACCCTCGTTTCCCAGAGGTTGCCTTTCCGATCGATTACGGATATCTGGAGGGGACAACGACATCGGATGGAGAGGGGATCGACGTGTGGATCGGGAGTGCACCCGGACGCCGCGTCACCGGCGTCGCGTGCACGATGGACTTTCTGAAACGGGATCTCGAACTCAAGATTCTGCTTGCCTGCACGCGCGAGGAGATGGCTCGCATCCGTGAGTTCCACAACACGGAATTCCAGCGAGGGTGGCTCATCGAGCGGCCACCGCATCCCACGGGCGAGGATCGCGGCGTTCCCGAGCAAGCGGGTGGGAGCGTCCGATGACCGCACGAGAACGACAGATCGCGACGGAACTGGGCCTCGGCGTCGATGGCGTCGGCGCGGTGATTCGTCTCCTCGAGGACGGCGCGACCGTTCCGTTCATCGCGCGCTACCGCAAGGAGATGACCGGATCGCTTGACGAGGTGGCCATCGCGACGATCCGCGACCGCGACAAGCAGCTCGCCGCACTCGCCGAGAGGAAGGAGGCAATCCTCGCGTCGCTCGCCGAGCGGGATCTCTTGACGTCGGACCTCCAAGCGGCGGTCGACTCCGCCGCATCCATGACGGCACTCGAAGACCTCTATCTGCCGTACCGTCCGAAGCGGCGGACGCGAGCGATGATCGCGCGAGAGAAGGGCCTCGCGCCGCTGGCCGACCTGCTTCTCGTTCAGGATCCGGCGACCGACCCGCAACGCGAGGCCGAAGCCTACGTTCGTCCCGACGCCGGCGTCGCGACCGCCGAGGAAGCTCTCCAGGGGGCGCGCGACATCGTGGCCGAGACCGTGAACGAGACCGCGGACGCCAGGGCGGAGATTCGTGAGCTGTTCGCGAAACGCGGCATCTTGACCTCCACCGTCATCGAAGGGAAGGAGGCGGAAGGGGCGACGTACCGCGACTACTTCGACTGGCAGGAGCCCCTCGCCGGAGCGCCAAGCCACCGCGTGCTTGCACTGTTGCGCGCCGAGCGAGAAGGGGTCGTGCGCCTTACGCTCCGCCCGGAGGAAGACGCCGCTCTCGGCGACCTGCGGCGTCGGTTCGTCCGCGCACAGGGGCCGTGCGCCGAACACGTCGCGCTCGCAGTCGAGGACGCCTACAAGCGACTCATGGCTCCGTCCATCGAGACCGAGGTCCGAGCCGAGATGAAAGAGAAGGCAGACCGGGAGGCGGTCGCCGTGTTCGCGGACAACGTCCGCCAACTGCTGCTTGCGCCGCCCCTCGGACGCAAGCGCGTCCTCGCGATCGACCCCGGATACCGCACCGGCGGCAAGATCGTCTGCCTCGACGCGCAGGGCAAGCTGCTCAAGGACAGCGTCGTCTACCCAATCGGATCCGCAAACCAGCAGGCCGACGCACGGAGGACGCTGTCCGAGCTGGTCGGAGCCTGCGCGATCGAAGCGATCGCGATCGGCAACGGAACGGCCAGCCGCGAGACCGAGGCGTTCGTCCGCGCGATCGACTTCGGCCGGGCGATCCCGATCCTCCTCGTGAACGAGAGCGGCGCGTCGGTCTACTCGGCATCCGAAGTCGCGCGCGTCGAGTTGCCGGACAAGGACGTCACCGTGCGCGGCGCCGTGTCGATCGGCCGCCGGCTCGTCGATCCGCTTGCCGAGCTCGTGAAGATCGACCCGAAGGCGATCGGTGTCGGTCAGTATCAGCACGATGTCGATCAGGGACTTCTTCGCCAGGGCCTCGACGACGTCGTCGAGCACTGCGTCAACGCGGTCGGGGTCGAGGTGAACACGGCCAGCGCGCCGCTCTTGTCCCGTGTGTCGGGGCTCGGACCGAAGCTGGCGGAGATGATTGTCGGCTACCGCGATGAGCACGGAGCGTTCCGTCGCCGCGCCGAATTGAAGAAGGTGCCGCGCCTCGGCCCGAAGGCATTCGAGCAGGCGGCCGGATTCCTGCGCATTCGCGACGGGGAAGATCCACTCGACGCGAGCGCCGTGCATCCGGAAAGCTACGCGATCGTCCGTCGCATGGCGGCCGATCTTGGCTGCACGGTCGTCGAGCTGATGAAAGACGCCGACCTGCGGGCGGAGATCGACCTCGACCGCTACGTCACCGACACCGTCGGACTCCCGACCTTGAGCGACATCGTCGCCGAGCTGGCGAAGCCGGGGCGAGACCCGCGCGAACGGTTCGAGGCGTTTGCGTTCTCTGATGACGTTCACGAGATCGGCGACCTCCGACCCGGGATGAAGCTCCCCGGGATCGTCACGAACGTCGTCGACTTCGGGGCGTTCGTCGACGTCGGTGTGCATCAGGACGGCCTCGTCCACGTGAGTCAGCTCGCCGACCGCTACGTCGAGCACCCGTCGAAGGTCGTGAAGGTCGGGCAGCGCGTCGTCGCGACGGTTCTCGAAGTGGACGTCGAACGACGAAGGATCTCCCTGTCCTTGCGATCGGCGAAGAGCGCGGCGCCGCGCGCCGCAGGCGCCCAACCTCCCGCGAGCACGTCCGCTTCGAGCGCCCCGGGCCAAGACGCAGGGCGCCGAGGGGACAGACGTTGACCCGCAAGCGAATCCCGATGGAGGCGACCCTCGAACCTCAGACCTTGCCTGCCGATTTCCGCGCTCGCGCCGTTCGCGCGGACGACAACGAGGCGCTCGCCGTTCTCCTCTACGCCGCTTATCGCGGCACGATCGACGACGAGGGAGATTCGTTCGCCGGCGCGCTCGACGAGATCGAGAAGGCTTGGCGCGGCGACTACGGCCGATTCTTGCCGGAGTGTTCGTTCGTCGTCGAGGACAGCGAGTTCTTCGCCTCGGCGTGTCTCGTCACCTTCTTCGAGCCGCACGACGCGCCGCTCGTTGTCTTCCTCATGACGCGCCCCGAAGCCAAGCGACGTGGACTCGCGCGTCTCCTTCTCCAGCGGTCGATGAACGCGCTCCTCAGCGCAGGCTATGTGCGTCTCACGCTCGTCGTCACCGACGGGAACCAGCCGGCACAGCGCCTGTACGAAACGCTCCGGTTCCACCCGATCCCGTCTGATCTGTCTCCGCGCCCGGAAGAGCGCGTATAATCCGGTTCTTGCGCCGCGCGGATCGCTCGGCGCCGCAGATCCCGATCGCTTCGGAGGTCGTCATGCAGAAAGACACGTCAACCATGGAGAAGGTCGTCGCGCTGTGCAAGCGGCGCGGGTTCATCTTTCCCTCGAGCGAGATCTACGGCGGAATCGGCGGCTTCTGGGACTACGGTCCGCTCGGCGTCGAGTTCAAGCGAAACGTCAAGGAAGCGTGGTGGCGCGACATGGTGTCCGGCCACGACGACACGCAGCCTCCAAAGGGCGCGCCGTCGTCCTACGAGATGGTCGGGATCGACTCGACAATCATCACGCACCCCCAGGTGTGGAAGGCGAGCGGCCACTTCGATCTGTTCTACGACCTGTTCGTCGACTGCAAGACGTGCAAGGCGCGCTTTCGAGCCGATCAGGTGAAGGACAGCCAGTGTCCGAAGAAGCCGAGCAAGCACCCGGGCGAACACAGCGAGTGTGCGCTCACCGATCCGCGAGAGTTCAACCTGATGTTCAAGACCTACATCGGCGCGCTGATCGATCCGACGGCCGAGGCCTACCTGCGGCCCGAGACCGCACAGGGCATCTTCCTCAACTTCAAGAACGTCGTCTCGACGTCGCGCGTGAAGCTCCCGTTCGGGATCGCCCAGATCGGGAAGTCGTTCCGCAACGAGATCACGCCGCGCAACTTCACGTTCCGTTCGCGCGAGTTCGAGCAGATGGAAATCGAGTTCTTCTGCGCCCCCGATGAATCCCAAGCCTGGTATCAATACTGGCGCGACCGCCGGATGGCCTGGTACGTGTCGCTCGGACTGGCGGGCGACCGGCTGCGCCTGCGCGAGCATTCGGCCAAGGAGCGCGCCCACTACTCGTGCGGCACGGCCGACATCGAGTATGCGTTCCCATTCTGCGCCGAGGGCGACTACGGCGAGCTCGAAGGCGTCTCGCATCGCAGCGACTTCGACCTGCGGAGCCACATGGAGGGAAAGCTCGTGAAGCACGGCGACGAGCTGGTCGTCGAGAAAGACGCTGCCGGCGCGCCAAAGCATCCGGGGAGCGGCAAGGACCTCTCGTACTTCGACGAGGCGACGCAGAAGAAGTTCGTTCCGCACGTCATCGAGCCGTCGGCGGGCGCCGACCGTGCCGCGCTCGCGTTCCTCTGCGAGGCCTACGACGAGGACTCCATCCCTGATGAGAACGGGGTGCTACAGGAACGCGTGGTCTTGCGGCTGCATCCGCGCCTCGCGCCGGTCAAGGTCGCCGTATTCCCGCTCGTGAAGAAGGACGGACAGCCGGACGCGGCCGCCGAGATCTACCGAACGCTCAAGCAGCGGTGGAACGTCTTCTACGACGAGAAGGGATCCATCGGCAAGCGCTATCGCCGCCAGGATGAGTCTGGAACGCCGTTCTGCGTGACGGTCGACCATCAGACCGCGGAGGACCGGACGGTCACGGTGCGCGAGCGCGATTCGACACTGCAAATGCGCGTGGCCGTTGCCGAACTGGAGACGTACTTCGCCGAACGTCTGCGAGCGGCGTAGTCGCTGAGGAGGTTCCGTGCTCGCACGCCGGACCGTCATCCTGGCAACGGCCGTCTACTTCGCGACGTACATCCTGATCGGCGCCCTGGGAGGCGCCGTGGGGCCGACGCTCGGCCCGTTCGCCGCGCAGGTCGGCGTCGGCCTTTCGACGATCGGCGTCATCCTGACGACGCGATCGCTCGGCTACCTTGCCGGCGCGCTCGCAGGAAGCCGCCTCGCGGACCAGATTCGCATCCATCGCGGACTTGCCGGAGCGGCCCTGCTGGCGGGAGCCGTTCTCGCCACCTTGCCCTGGGCTCGATCACTCGGGCTCCTCGTCGTCCTCGTCGTGCCGCTCGGATTCGCCACCGCCGGCCTCGATGTCGGCGTAAGCACGATGCTGCTTCGTGCACATCGCGACCGCGCCGCTCCGTTCATCAGCGCGCTTCACTTCTGCTACGGAGCGGGCGGGCTAGCAGCTCCGTTCCTCGTCGCCGCCTTCGCCGCGGGCAAGGAAACGTCCGTCTACCCGCTTCTCACGATCGGGTTCGCCCTCTTGGCGCTCGCGTACTTCGTTCTGCCGGAAGCGGTCGAGAGCTCGACGGCGACCGTGCGGAAGGGCCCCGCCGCAGAAGCCCCTGTGCCGACGCCGGGCGCCCGCGCGCGGTCGCCGGAGCGGTGGAGGGACAGCTTCCTCGCGGCGACGACGGTGATTCTCCTCTACGTTGGGGCGGAGATCGGATTCGCGAGTTGGCTCTACGAGTTCGTGAACCTTCAGTTCGCTGCCGCGACCGCCACGGCGATCACGGGCGCATTCTGGGCCGCGTTCAGCCTGTCGCGCCTCGGCGCCGTGTTCGCGTCGCGTCGCTTCTCGCCGCGACAGATCCTCGCCGCGGCCTTCGCGGGCGGCCTCGCGTTCGCCCTGCTCCTCGTCTTCTCGTCGCACGCTTTGGCCGTTGTCTGGATCGGCGCCGTCGGCGTCGGCGTCGCGGTGGGTCCCATCTATCCCAACGTCGTCACGGCGTACTCGCACCGCTTTGAACTCTCCGGCAGACGATTCGGCGCGATTGCCGTCGCCTCGTGCACCGGGAGCATGGTCTTCCCGTGGCTCATCGGCCGACTCCTCGATGTCGGAGGAACGATCGTCGTGCCCGCCATCACGGCCGGCCTCCTCGCCGCCGCGGCCGGCGCCGCATGGGCGCTCCTCTGGAGAACGCCACGCCGGCAAAGCGAGCGCTGATGCGGAAGAGACCTCCGCTCGACGTCGCCTAGCGAGAGGCTGCAAGCTGTCTGCGGAACCAACACACGCGGAAGTAGACGCGCGCGTTGTGCGCGATGTAGGCAGCGGCTTTCCTGCCTGCGAAGCTGCGCGCGGAGACGTCCATTCCGAGACGCGGAAGGTAGACGACGAGTCCGATTGAGCGGAGCTTCATGGCCAAGCGGACGTCTTCGGCCTCGTTGGGTAGCTCGCTCCCCGCGGCAAACCCGCCAACGGCGCGGAACGCCTCGGCCCGCACCGCGAAGTTGGGGCCGCAACAGATCGGGCGTCCGACGAGGCGATTCACCCGCTGGAATGCGCGGAAGAGCGCATGGCCGATGGCGACAAGCCGTCCGCTCGCCGAGAGCCGGATCGTTCCGTATGCACAGACGGTCAACGGATCTTGCAGCGGCGCGACGAGCCGCTCGAGCCAATCGGAAGCCGGAAGGGCGTCGGCGTCGGTCGAGACGATGATGGCGCGCCTGGCCGCGTCGAAGCCCGTCTGACGAGCAAGACCGACCCCCGGCCGGTCGACGCGAAGAACGCGAGCCCCTGCGGCGGCCGCGACGTCGCTCGTCGCGTCGGTGGAGGCCGAGTCAACCACGATGATCTCGAATCCCGCAAGCGTCTGCAGCTGCAGACGCCGCAGGCACTCCGGAAGGCGCTCCTGTTCGTTGCGCGCCGGAATCACGATTGAGACGTCGGCGCCCGTGATCGGCGGCAAGAGCCGCGCGATCTCCGCTTTCGAGTCGGAACGACACGTAAGACACGGGCGTTTGGCGAGCCCGTGATCGCTGCCGACGCGGGAGCTCTCAGGCCTCGTTGGCCGCGAGCGCTTCACGCACGCCATTCCACACACTCTCCTCGGTCGCCGGCGTTCGCCCGATGTAGGTCATGAGTTGCGCCGGATTCCGGTGTCCGGTGACGCGCGCCGTGAGCGCCGCGTCTCCGCCGGAGTGTTCGTAGGCGATCGTCGCGAACGTCTTTCGCATCGAGTGGGTGCCGAACTGCCCGTCGATGCCCGTCGCCTCGCACCATTCTTTGACCAACCGGCGAGCGTGTTGCCGTGTGATCGGGAACAGGAGCTCGGTTCGCCGCAGCTCGGGCAAGTACGCGTCGACGGCCTCTCGCACGAGAGGAATGAGCTGCACGTCGCGCGCTTGTTTCGCCTTGCTCGCGCGGACCACGAGTCGCGCGTCGACGCGGCCGTCCGCCGCCGCGAAGTCGCAGCCGCGAAGCCGTAGGAGGTCGCTGATTCGCAACCCCGTCCCGATCCCGAGAGCCCAGAGCGCGACGTCGCGCCGGCTTCCTGTCTTGTTGACGTGCGCAAGCACGGACAACGCCTGCTCGCGGCTCAAGGCGCAAACTCGCTCTGCCATGGTCCCTCCGGGGTCTGTGGTTCCAAAGATACGTATATCGTAACTCAAGGAACGTCGTGACGCAAGAAGCGCGTCCAGAAGCCTTATCTATCCTCCTGCGCGGTGCGTCCGCAGAGGGTCCAGAGCTTCGAGCCGACAAGAGAGACTGCTCGCGCCGCGGGCGCCCCGTGGGCCCACCGCATTCTCGCCGCATGGCGCCGGGCAAAGGCAGGTACCGCCCCACAGGGAAGATCCAGTACCCTTGTCTGGCGTGATGCGTTGACGGATCGAAGGAGGCCTGAATGGGTCGCATCCTTGTTCTCTACCACTCGCAGGAGCACGGCAACACCGAGCTGATGGCCAAAGCGATCGCTGACGGCGCGAGAGAAGCCGGCGCCGAAGTGGCCCTCGCCAACACGAACGAGGCGCGCTTCGATCCGGACGCGTACCGCCGATTCGACGCCGTCGCGTTCGGGACGCCCGACTACTTCGGCTATATCGCCGGCACCCTCAAGACCTTCGCCGACGACTGGTACATTGCGAAAGGCCGCGACCGGACAGACCTCGAAGGTAAGTCCTACGGTCTCTTCTACTCCCACGGCGGCGGAGGCAACGTGCGCGAACCGTTCGAGAAGCTGTTCAAGTACGTCGGCGGGAAGAAGATTGGGGACACCGTCGAGTCGGGCGGGAAACCGAGTACCGCTGCCCTACGGGCCTGTCGCAAACTGGGAGCCGAACTCGCCGACGCCGCCAAGTAGGCCGGGCGGGCCTCAGGGGGCCGCACGCCCTCGCTTGACCGCGTTACCCTAGGAGCGAAAGCAGCACGCCGGCGACCAGTGCCGACCCGAGCTGGCCGGCAACGTTCGGCCCCATCGCGTGCATGATGAGCATGTTGTTCGGGTCGGTCTCGAGCCCGACCCGGTGCACGACGCGCGCCGCCATGGGGACCGCGGAGATGCCGGCCGCCCCGATCAATGGGTTGACCGGGTTGCGAGAGAACCTGCACATCAGCTTGCCCATCAGGACGCCTCCCGCAGTCCCGACAATGAATGCGACGAGGCCAAGTCCCAAGACGACGAGCGTCTCAACTCGCAGGAAAAGGTCCGCCGACAGCTTCGAGCCGACGCCGAGGCCAAGGAAGATCGTGACGATGTTGGTGAGTTCATTCTGGACGCCCTTCGACAATCGGTCGACGACGCCGGACTCACGCAGGATGTTGCCAAACATGAACATCCCGATGATCGGGATCGCGACGGGAAGAAGCAGGGCGCACAGCCCGGTCACGAGGAAGGGAAAGAGAATCCTTTCGAGCTTCGACACCTCGCGCAGCTGCCTCATGACGACGGCGCGTTCCTTGCGCGTCGTCAGGGCGCGCATGATCGGCGGCTGGATGAGCGGGACCATCGCCATGTAGGAGTAGGCCGCCACCGCGATCGCCCCGAGGAAGCGTGGCGACATGCGCGAGGCGAGAATGATCGCCGTGGGACCGTCGGCGCCGCCGATGATGCCAATGGCCGCCGCGTCCCTGAGTCCGAGGTCGAGGCCCGCGTACCGGCCGAGGGCCAGCGCGCCAAGGAGCGTCGCGAAGATGCCCACCTGGGCCGCGGCGCCCAGGAGAAGCGTCCTCGGTTGGGCGAGCATCGGGCCGAAGTCCGACATCGCGCCGATGCTAAGGAAGATAAGGAGCGGGAACACGCCGGTCTGGATGCCCACAGCGTAGATCTGGCCGAGGATGCCGTCCACGCCGCCAATGCCCGCGAGCGGAAGGTTGACGAGGATTCCTGCGAACCCGATAGGCAAGAGAAGCGACGGCTCGTACTCCTTGTGGATCGCGAGCCAAATGAGAAGGCCGCTGACGGCGATCATCACGAGCTGACCCCACGTGAAGTTGGCGAAGCCCGTCGATTGGAGAATGCTCTGGAGCATGGAGAGGATGTCCATGGTCGTCACCGAATCCGCGCGAGGGCCTGCCCCGCCTTGACTTGAGTGCCCACGGCCACGGCGATCTCTTCGATGACTCCGGAGACGGCGGCCTTCACCTCAATTTCCATCTTCATTGCCTCAAGGACGACCACCACGTCACCGGCTCGCACCGACTTCCCCGCCGTCGCCGGGATACGCAAGACGAGCCCTGGCAGCGGCGCCGTGATCGAGGCGCCTCCCTCTGGGGCCG
>JBFYRA010000094.1:0-5300 GCA_041302485.1 Candidatus Bipolaricaulota bacterium | reverse complement strand
TCGCGAGCATCGTCCAGCCCGGCGGCGTGGCGACGAACATCGGCGCGGCGTTGCGGGACGGAACGGTGGGCCGCTTCCAACGGGCGCAGCCTCCCTTCCGCGAAGAGGCCGAGCAGGTCCTCGGGTTTCTGACAGCCCCGCCTGCGGAGGAGGCCGGCGGCAGCGCGGCTGCCGCTGGCGAGTCCGAGTCGAACCGCAAGCCGTCGCCTCCCGTGATCGTGGCCGAGGTGGTCTACGACGCGCTGTTCGCCCCCACACCGAAGCTGCGCTATCTCGTCGGTACGAAGTGGGAGGGCGACCGCGTCTTGAACTCCCTCATGAGCAAGCTTCTCGACGAGAACGACAATCCGAAGCACGACTACTCGCGCGACGACCTCGTTGCCCTTCTCGACCAGCACATCGCGGAGCGGGCGAGGAGGTAGATGGAGCCAGCTCATGCGGTCTCGCAGAGCGGTCGCCGTTCACGACTCTGCCATCGCGTCGAGACAGTTTCCTCGCACGTCGTTTGCATTCGTGCTACATCCGTGACCCGAGGTGCTCACGGCTCTCGGCGACGATCTCTTCATGCGGCCCGAACATACCGGGTCGCGGTACGAAAGGGGTAATGCTATGAAGAAGATCCTTGTCATCGGTCTCGTTGCGGCGAGTCTCCTGGTCAGTGGCGTCTTGGCTTTCGGTGCGGGAGCGTGGCGGTGGAACCAGACCAGCGCGCGCGCGCAGGCATCGCTGCCTGTCGATGTGTCGAGTGTCGTTCTCGAAGCGCTCGTCGGGCTGGAGGGTGAGTACGCGGCCTACGCGACATACGCCGCCATTGTCGAGACGTTCGGCGCGGTGCAGCCGTATGCGAACATCCTCGCTGCAGAGGCGAAGCATATCGCGGCGCTTGAAAAGACGCTCGATCGGTACGGAGTCACCTACCCGGCGGAGAACCCCTATCTCGGGACGATCGACGCTCCGGCGAGTCTCGCTGGCGCGGCGCAAGCCGGAATTGATGCGGAGATCGCCAATGTCGCCCTGTACGACGGCATGCTCGCCGCGGTCAGCGGCTACTCTGACATTGCGCGGGTGTTCTCGAACCTGCGTGCGGCGTCGCTCGAGGGCCATCTGCCGGCGTTCGAGCTCGCGCTGGAGAACGGTGGCGCGTACTAGTTCGAGAGCAGGAAGTGGAGCGGGCGTCCCGTCACGAAGGCGGGGCGTCCGTCTTCTGCCCGTGCCACCGACCAAGGCATGTCACGTGGTCTGCGTCGCGGCTGCCTCGCTGTCGTGCGCAGCCGTCCGCATCCGCTGGCGCAGGATCGCTCCCGCAGTGGAGAGAGGAAACTCGGACCTGCCCTTGACGAAGTCACGGAGTGCGCCACAGGCTTCGAAACCGTGGCACGCGGGGCGACCCCGGACCGGCTTCTCGATCGCGCAGCCGCGAACCTTGCACGCGGCGCAGTCCTTCGTTAGGAAGTTCTGGTCCGCAGGCGCGCAACCGCGGCAGACCCAGTCGGGAGCGCTGAACGCCCCATCCCCACAGCGGCCGGCCACCTTCTCGATCACAAGTGGACATCCGTGTTGACTGGCCCCTTGTAGGCAGCGCACTCATCGCAGTGGATTCCGCAGTAGCCGAGCACCCCTCCCCTTTGAGCTTCCCCGCACGCCGCCTGTGCTCCGCCCCCACTGTCGTCTGGCGGGCTCGACGAGTTGCGCCGAGAAGCCCCGCTCAGCCGCCGCCCGACGGCATGGCCTTGAACCGCTCCCGTAGCCACGTCATTCGCTGGGCCAGCCCCCAGGGTTCGAGGATCGGCTGGATCATCTGGCATGACTCGTAGTCAGCGCACGCGGCGCAGTTCTGAATTCCCTTGCTGATGGCGCACACCCGCATCTTGCACGCGGCGCATGGCTTGGCGAGGAACTGCTGGTCGGCCGGCGTGCAGCCGAGACAGATCCACTCCTTCGGGCTGTCCGCGCCCTTCGAGAAGGCCTGTGCCGCCTTCTCGAGCAACTCGATCTTCGAGCCCACCGTTCCCTGATAAGCAGGGCACTCCGCGCAGTTCACTCCGCAATAGCCGAGCATGGTTCCTCCCTTGAGACTCGGGTGACAGATAACCACCAAAAGCCATTACGGCGGAATGCTACGACCAGGGATCTAACTTGTCAAGCGCTCGGTGCCGGGTAGACTGGTGTGACCATGTCGGCTTCGAAAGAGTGGATCCCCCGCCTCAAGCTCCTGGGCGGCGCAGTCTGCCTCGACATCGCCAACACGACCGGTCTGCGCCTCGAACCGGATGGCGAAGAAGCTCTGCGCGACGTCGAAGACCTCATCGCGTGGGCCGAGCACGCGGGAGCGCTCGACGGGAAGGAACGGCGCAGCCTCCTGCGGACGGCCGGGGCGGAGCCGAAGAAGGCCGCGGCGGTGCACCGACGAGCGATCGCCCTCCGTGAAGCGATCTACCGCATCTTCTCCGCTGTAGCGGCGCGCCGAGCAGCGGAGCAGGGCGACGTCGGTCTCCTGAACGAGGCGGTCGCCGAGGCGTACCGGCACCTGCGCCTTGTGCCGACGGCGAGCGGGTTCACCTGGGAGTGGCAGGGCGTCGAAGGCGCGTTGGAGCTTCCGCTCTGGAGAGTCGCGCGATCGGCGGCCGATCTCCTTGTCTCTCCGGAGCTCGAGCGAGTGCGCGAGTGCGCGGGACAGGAGTGCGACTGGCTCTTTCTCGACGCAAGCCGCAACCGGAGTCGGCGCTGGTGCGACATGGCCGCGTGCGGCAACCGCGCCAAGGCCCAGCGCAACTACGCTCGTCGGCGCGGAAGCGCCGACGCAACGGCACCGTCAGTCGTCAAGGAGCGAAGAGCGTGACGGCCTCCTCCACGGCACTTCCGAGCGTCTTCGAAATCCTCAAGCCTGCGGTGGGGCCGAGTTCATCGCACACTCTGGGGCCGATGCTCGCTTCGCAGGACTTCCTGAAGAGGGTCGCGCAGCCGGCTGCAGCGATGGGCGCCGGAGCAAGGATTCGGGTCACGCTCTACGGGAGTCTCGCGCTCACCGGCCGCGGCCATTTGACGGACGAAGCGATCGCCGCCGGGCTTGCCGGATACGGGCCGCGCGAGCTGGCCGGCGTGGGGTTGGAGGCCGTGGCGCGGGGAGTCCGCGACGCGGGACGCATCCGCGTCGGGGGACGCGAGATCTTCTTCGACCTCAACCGCGACGTCGTCTTTGACTTCGAGGCACGGGCCCTGGCGCACCCGAACACGATGCAGTTCTTGCTTGTCGATCGTGCGGGGGATCCCGTCCTCTCGGAAACGTACTACTCGATCGGGGGAGGTCGGTTGGCCGGCGGGGCGTTCGGTCAGCTGTGCAGCGGCCGCGACAGACGTGACAAGCGCTCGGCAGCGGGGGTTCTCGCCGAATGCGAGCGCTTGGCGATCGATCTGGTCGAGTACGTCTACCGCGCGGAGGAGTCGGCGCACGGGCACTCGCGCGCCGAAGTTGACGTTCACGTCGATGAGATGTGGCAACGGATGCAGGCGGCCATCGAGCGTGGGCTCAAGACGGACGGCGTCCTCCCCGGGTCGCTCAAACTCGAGCGCCGGGCCCGCGCGCTCTATGGCAAATTCCTCGAGGCGTTGCCTCAGTTCCACGTCTTGTCTCCCGAAGCGTCGCTCGCCTCGATCTACGCCATCGCGGTGGCGGAAGAGAATGCGGGAGGGGGAGCTGTTGTCACGGCTCCCACCTGCGGGTCGTGCGGCGTCCTTCCCGCTTGCCTTCGCGTCGTACAGGAGAAGAAGGGTTGCGGAGACGACGAAGTCCGCCGCGCGCTCCTCGTGGCATCGTTCATCGGCTCGGTCGTTGCTGCGAACGCGTCGATCTCCGGAGCCGAAGTGGGCTGTCAGGGTGAGATCGGCGCGGCCAGCGCGATGGCGGCCGGCGCCGTCTGCTATCTCCTCGGCGGGAGCGTCGAGGACCAAGTGGATCGGGCCGCGGAGAGCGCGCTCGAACACTACCTTGGCCTCACCTGCGATCCCGTCGACGGTCTCGTGCAGATCCCGTGCATCGAGCGCAATGCCGCCGGGGCGGTCTCTGCGCTCAACGCAGCGAGCCTGGCGATGATCTCGGGCGGTGGTGACCGCGTGTCGTTCGACGAGGTTGTCGATGCAATGCGGCGAACGGGCCTCGATCTCGATGTCCGCTACAAGGAGACGGCGCTCGGCGGGCTGGCCACTGGACCCAACCTGCGTGGGCCGGCAGGCCGCTAGACCGTGAACGGCTTGCGGTAGTGCAGGTGGGAGATTACCCGGCGGTATCCCACGTCGGCGTACAGGTGATGGGCTCCGTGGGGGTTCGTCGTATCGACGCCGAGCAGGGTCTCCTCCATACCCATCTCCCGGAACAGGAGGATGCTCTCGGTGAGCAGGGCGCGGGCGAGGCCGCGTCTTCGCCACGGTCGGCGTACGAAGACGTCTTGCGTGTAGCCTCTCTCTTTTCCGGCCCACGCGTTCCGCTGGACGTCGACATGGTTGAGGACCGCCCCCGCCACCTCGCTGCCGTCCCACGCGACCTTCCACAAATGGGGCTGGAAACGCCGCTCGTGGAGCCACCGCTCGTAGTCGCCTTCGGCAGGCGGGATGAATCCCCAATGATCGGCGTGAGCCTCGGCGCGCGCCGCCCAGACGGCGCGGTAGTGAGCCGGATCTGCCGGCACGACGCGCAGGCCGTCGGGGAGAGGCGCCGGCGGTGGCGGCGGGTCGATCGGTCGGGCGACCTCGGCGAATCGCCGCGCCAGCTCGTATCCGGTCCTCTCCAGCAGAGTCACCACGCCCGGTGACGTGTCGACGGCATAGGCGTTGTATGTCTTTTCGATCTCCGGACTGTGGGTCGCCGCGATCTCGGCGAGTCGTGCCTGGTTCCACGCGAGCATCGCCGTTCCCAGCCCCCGGCGCCTGAATGCCGGGTCGATGAACCCGAGCGACGTGTAGAGGCGAAGGCCGGTGATCTCGTCGCGCCAGAAGACCCGGCCGTATGCGATGGGGCGCCCGGCGGCCTCGGCGAAGATCATGTCCTGATGCGGGTCGCAGCTCGCGAGGTTCGCGAAGAGACGCGCGATGTCGTCGACCGTCTCGTTGTACTCGAGCTTGTCGGCTCTTGCGGTCGCGTTCATGATCTCGACCATTGCCGGGAAGTCAATCTCGCCGCGAAACGCGCGAAACGCGAGATCGGCAATGCGCACTCGACGAGGATTGGGGAATGGAATCATGGGCGGCATTCTGCCCTAGCTGCGGGATGCGGGCAAACAGGAGGTTTTCTTGTCTCGTTCCGGTGA
>JBFYRA010000067.1:0-5840 GCA_041302485.1 Candidatus Bipolaricaulota bacterium | reverse complement strand
CTACCGCGCGGCACGGCGCGTGAGCGATCTCGACGTCGCCGCCGTCCCCCTCTTCGTCTGCGCGCGCCACATCTGGCACATGGGCGTCCACGCTGAGAACGCATCGCACTGGGGATACGGTGGACTCAATGACGAGTACTACGCGCGGCGGATCGAGGCGCTCCGCAAGCTCGCAGACGATTACGGGATCGGTCTCTAGCGGATCGCCGTCCGCCCACGATGACCCGGCCTGCCCGAGACGCTCTCCACGAGCCGCGACCTTGACCCAGGCTCGCCGGGCGCTATGATCTGAATGAACGTTCATTCACACGGAGGCGGCGATGGCGAGCGACCCAGCAAAGCAGGATCTGATCCGCGATGCAGCGATTCGCGTCTTCGCGCGCAAGGGCTATCACGCGACGCGCGCCGAGGAGATCGCCGAAGAGGCCGGGATCGCCGTCGGAACGATCTACAACTACTTCGAGAGCAAGGCCCAGATCCTGCTTTCGATTTTCGAGTGGGAGTTCGAGGAGGAAGTCGGGTTCTACGAGTCGCTGGCGAAGCGCGGGATGTCCGTGCAGGAGAGGTTCCGCGAGATCCTGCGCGCCCACTTCGCGCGGCTCGCGGAGTCGCGCGACTTGGCCGTCGTGCTCGTTCGCGAGCGCTACAACGGCTCGGGCGAAATCGGCGAGGCGATGGCGAAGATGCAGCGCAAGATGCTCGACCGCATCGAGAAGCTCCTTCAGGATGGGATTCACGAGGGCTGGCTGCGCGCCTGCAACGTGCGCATGGTGGCGCCGGCCTTGTTCGCCGTCGTCCAGTCGATCAGCGAGACGGCGATGATCTACCCGGAATCCCAGCAGAAGGCGTTTCTCGCCAAGGCGCCGGAGGAATTGGCGGCCCTGTTGTGGAGCGGCCTGGGTCAGGCCGAGAAGGGAGCAGTGACGTGACGCGCGGTGACTCACTGGTCGTGGCCGTGCTTGCAGTGCTCTTGCTGGTCCGCTTGGCTCGCGATGTGGAGGCTGCGCAGCCGCAGGCCGCGCAGCCGCTTGCGGCATTGCCGAAAGCGGCATTGCCGCCCGCGCCGGAGACGCGTGCCGCGGGAGTGGAGGAATGATGCGCCGATTCACGGGCTGGATTGTCGATCACGCCTGGCTGTCGCTCGCGATCGTCGTTCTTCTGACCGCTGCGTTCCTCTTCTTCATTCCGCAGCTCGAACTGCAGACCGACTTCGGCAAGTACCTGCCGGACGGAGACCGCTCGGTCCAGTTGATGCGAAACGCCGAGAAGATCTTCGGCTCGCAGGAGTTTTTCATGGTCCTCGTCGAGACGCCGGACACGATCTTCGACGTCGCGACGATCGCCAAGATCCACGAACTGGAACGTGAGTTTTCCGAGCTGCGCGAGATCGACCAGGTCATCGGACCGACGACGGCCACCGTGATCTCGGCGAGCGGCAACCGGATCTCGGTGGAGAAGGCGGCCGAGCTCTTGCCCAAGACGCCGGGCGAAGTCGAAGTCTATCGCCAGAAGGTACTCGGCGACCGCAACCTGAAGGGCTACATCTTCGCTCCGAATGAGCGCGCGGCGGGCATCGTCCTCAAGCCAAGCCCGTATCTCGACGACACGGCGACGCTCGTCGCCGCGGTGAACGACATCGCCAAGGCACACGAGCACGAGGGATTCACCGTCTACGTCGGCGGCATCGCACCGCTTCGCTCGGCGATCGGCGACAGCATGACTCGTGACATGCTCCTCCTGACGCCGCTCGTGCTCTTGGCCATGGAACTCTTCGTGTTCCTAGCGTTCCGCACCGGGCGTGGTGTGGCGCTGCCGTTCCTCCTCATGACGTTCACGACGATCTGGACCGTCGGGCTGATGGCGATCGTCCGCGTGCCGCTCACGGCGTTCTCGTTCTTCATGCCGGTCATGCTGATCGCGGCAAGCAAGGCCTACGCGATCTTCACGGTGAACCGCTACTACGAGGAGGCCGAGCACGCCGACCGCCTGCCGCGGCGCGAGATGGTCGTCCAGACGATGCAGGACATGGCGAAACCGCTGGCGATGGACGCGCTGGCTGAGGTCACTGGATTCCTCTCGCTTCTCGCGGCAAGCCTCTGGCCGCAACAGACGTTCGGCCTGTTCATTGCGATCGGCATCGCGTTCACTCTCTTGCTCAACTTCGTGCTCTTGCCCGCCATTCTCGCGCTCCTGCCCGTGCCAAAGAAGCACCGCGACTACGGCCGCGGCTGGCTGCCGAACGCGCTTGTACGATTCGGGCGCGTCATCTCACGACGGCGCATCCTCGTTCTTGCTCTGTCGGCCGCTGTATTCGTCGCATTCGCTGTGGCGATTCCGCGCCTCGTCGTCGACACGTCGCCGGGCGAGTACTTGGGGAACAGTCACGAAGCAATGGCCGCCATGCACGCGCTCGACCGCAACTTCGGCGGCAGTTCGCAGCTCTCGATCCACATCACGACCGGCCGCGCGAACGGGCTCAAAGATCCGGCCGTTCTCCAGGCCGTCGTCAGCCTCCAGGAGTTCATCGAGGCCCAGCCGGAGTTCGGCGGCAGCGTTCTGTCGCTTGCCAACGTGGTGCGCGAGATGAACCAGAAGTTCCACGGCGACGATCCGACCTTCTACGTGATCCCCGACGATCCGAAACTCGCAGCGCAGCTGCTCACCCTGTTCACGTTCTCCGGCGGCGAGCTGTGGAACATGGCGACGCCAGACTTCTCACAGGGCGAGGTCGTGGCGCGCACGGACGTCCGCGGCACGGCGCAGATCATCGATCTTGCAGGACGCGTCGGAGCCTTTGCCGCCGCGGTTCTGCCGGCCGGAGTCGCCGCCGAGTTCGTCGGTGCCGAGCAGGCGTGGGCATCGCTTGCTCAGGAGACGGTCCCGAACACGGAACTGACCCTCGCCATCGCTCTTGTCGCTGCTCTGCTCATCGTGACGCTGCTCCTTCGTTCGATCGTCGCCGGGCTCGTCGCGGTGTCGCCGATGATCCTGACCATCGTGATCAACCTTGGCACGATGAGCTACCTCAAGATGCCGCTCGACCTCGCTTCGCTGATGATCGGCTCGATCACGGTCGGCGTCGGCATCGACTACACGATCAACTTCATTGTCCGCTGGCGGACCGAGATGACCCGCGGACGCACGATCGAAGACGCGCACGAGGCGACGATGCGCACGATGGGGCGCGGGATCTTGTTCAACGCGCTCACGCTGACCGCCGGCTTCGCGATGTTCTACCTCTCGGAGTTCAAGGGCCTGCGCAACTTCGGGCTGTTGATCAACCTCACGATGATCTGGTCCTTCTTCGGCTCGTTCATTGTCGTTCCGGCGCTCTTGCTCGCGCTCAAGCCGCGATTCCTCACTGGAAGGAAGCGACGGCAGGGAGCGTCCGAGGATTCCCCGTCGTCTCAGGAGGTCTCGCCATGATCAGGACTCGTCGCATTTCTCTCACTTTCCGCACTCTCGCCCTCCTCGCCACGCTGTCGGCAAGCGCGGTCGTCGCCCAGGCTCAGGCGCCGACGGCTGTCGACATCCTCGCGGCGATCGATGCGCGCGGCGGGATCACGGGCATCGGGAGTCAGATCGCGTTCTTGTCGTTCGTCGTGCAAGACAAGAACGGCTCCGTCCAGGAGTCGACGTTCGTGTCGTTCGGCAGGACGTCGGCTGACGCCGGAGTCACGGATGCCGGCCTCATCTACTTCCTCGCTCCGCCGGCCGAGACGTGCGGCACGGTCTTCCTGACGATCGACCGAAAGATCCCCGGCCGACCGACCGAGCTCACTCTGTACCTCCCGGCTCTCGGACTGCCGAAGGAGCTCGTGTCGAGCGGCGAGCGCAAGGGCAGCTTTGCCGGGTCGAACATCCAGTTCGATCAGATCGGGCAGAGCGAGCTCGGCACGAACTTCACCGGCGAGCTGCTTGGAGAGACGACGGTCGACGTCACGCTCGACGGAGCCGCCGTGAGCCGCCGCGTCTACGTCCTGCATCTCGCGGCCAATCCCGTCACCAACCCGAACGAGACCTTCCCCGACCGCACCGCGTGGGTCGACTCCGAGAGCTTCCTCGTGTTGGCCATGGAGAGCCGCAACGCGCTTGGCAAGCTTCAGGACGTCCTTCGCGTGACAGCTCTCGCGACGTTCGCGGGCCGCCTCGAGTACGCACAGATGACCGTGTCGAACGTTCTCGACACGAGTTCGACGACGGTGACCGTTCTCGCGCGCGAAGACATCGGCGAGTTCCCCGACTCGATGTTTGATCCCGGCGCCCTGGCGCAGTTCGATCCTCGAGCGTGGAACGACCTCCTCCAGACGAAGGTGCCAGACCCCGTGTGCCCGTAGCCCTGCGCGGCCTGAACCTCTGGTCCCAGATCAGGCTTTGCTAGTGCCGCGGCCTCCAGTTCTGCGTGGCGCAAGAGGCCCGGACTCTGAGCCCCACATCAGGCTTTGCTAGTGCCGCGGCCTCCAGCTCTGCGTGGCGCAAGAGGCCCGGACTCTGAGTCCCACATCAGGCATAGCCAGTGCCGCGGCCCCCAGTCCTGCGTGGCTCAAGGCTCGCCGCGCCCGTGATAGCGCAGGCCACGTCTGCGCCTGCTGAGTGTCCCGTGCTGCCCATCCACATGGCTTGACTGTGATAGACTCGCCCCGTGCCCGCACGGCGGGCTGGAGGATCGGGCATGGCGAGAGAGACGCAGGTCGGCGGACTCGCGCGCGAACTGCTCACGGAGTGCGAGGAGGCGTGGTGGGCGGGGAGTTCGGCACTTCCCGACGTCGGGCGCACGTTCTCGCGCGCCGAGCAGCAAGCACGCGAGCGCGAACTCGTCCACCTCGTCGACCAGCTCCTCGCCGAGCTCAGGAATCCGCCGACCTCGGCCGGCGAACGAGAGTCGGTGGAACGGCGCCTCACGTTGTCGGGAAGAGCGTTCGCGCGCTCATCGCTCGGTGTCGATGACGCGCACATGGACCTCCTGCTCCAGGGCGGATTCACGCCCTGCGCGCGAGAGTTCGCCCAGCGCGCCCGGCGTTTCGCCCCCGCCATGTCATTCGAAGACATCGTTCAGGCCAGCCGGAACATCTGGACGGTCAACGGCCTGCAGATGATGCTCGGGCTGCCGTTAAGGGTGACTCCGTCCGCGTTTGGCTACAGCATGCTCTACCCGTACACCGACAACCTGCTCGACGACCCCGCGATCTCGGAAGAAGAGAAGTCCCGAGTCAACGAGCGGTTCGGACGCCGGGTCTGTGGCGACGCCCTCGAGCCGGAGAGCGACCACGAGAGAGCCCTCTGGGCTCTGTTCGCCGAGATCGAGTCGGAACACATCCGTGCGGCGGCACCTCGCGTCTACGAGAGCCTTGAAGTGATCCACCGCGCCCAGACGAGGAGCGTGCTTCTCATGCGACGCGACGAGCCGCCGTACGCGATCGACGTCCTCGGGATCAGCCTCGAGAAGGGTGGCGCATCGGTCCTCGCCGACGGCTATCTCGTCGGCTCTGACCTCACGCGGTCGCAGGCCGGCCTCTTCTTCGGGCTCGGGGCACTACTGCAACTTGCGGACGACCTACAGGACGTGAACGAGGACGCCCGATCGGGCACGCTGACCGTCTTCTCGCAGGCGGCTCGGCGATGGCCGCTCGACCGCCTCACAAACCGGCTCCTCCAGTTCCGCGCCTTCGTGCTTGCGCGCCGTCCCGACGACGCGCCGGGGGTGGCGCAACTCGGCGACCTCATGCGCGGAGCCAGCCTGCAACTGACGCTCGGCGCGGTGGGTGCGGCCCCGGAGCTGTTCACGCGCGAGTACGTCCGCCGGATCGAAAGCTTCTCTCCGTTCCGCTTCCGCGCGCTTG